>CAUEKH010000187.1 GCA_959018155.1 uncultured Hungatella sp. | reverse complement strand
GAGAGATTAGGGGGGATATTATGCGTATTATCTCAATCATATCAAAGGAATTAAAATGTGTGAAAGAAGATATTTCGTTTAATTTGGCTACGCTTATTTCCCCGCTCCTATTTTTGCTGGCGTTTTCCTTAATGTTATCATCAGGGATATTGATTCCGGTTCAGACTTATCCCGGATCAGATTCCAGTGATTTTTTGAAATCCATGGAGAATTACCATGCGCCGGACGGGACGGCGTATTTTGAACTGCATACCGCAACAGAAAAAGTGCCTCCGACCAATGCGGAAAGTAATCTGATTGTCATTGAGCAGGAGCCGTCTGTAAACGGCGGTCTTATAACTGGAGAAATTACCCATTACATAAACGATGTGAATGAGAATATGACAAAAAACTTCCGCAATCGTTTAAGTGGTGCAATCGTAAACGGAATCGCCGTCCTTGGAGGCGGACTCATCGGTATCATTGTAAAGAAAGGAATCCCCGACCGTCTGGATCGAAGTCTGACCCAGGGGCTTGGACTCTGCGTCGTCTTCGTGGGAATCAGCGGCGCCCTTAAGGGGGAACGCGTCATCATCTCCATTCTGGCCATGGTCATTGGAACTCTGTTGGGAGAATGGATCAATATTGACAGACAGCTGACCCGCGCCGGCTATTATCTGCAGTCCCGGCTGGTTCGCGGTTCCTCTGACAGCACCTTTGCGGAAAGCTTCGTCAGCTGCACCATCTTCGTATGTGTCGGGGCCATGGCTATTGTCGGTTCCATGCAGAGCGGAATCTCGGGAAACAACGAAATCCTCTACGCAAAATCGCTGATCGACTTCGTCTCCACCATCGTCATGACTGCCGCCTTAGGACCCGGCGCCGCGTTCGCCTCTGTCGTAGTCTTTGCCTATGAAGCACTCCTGACCTTGTCGGCCAGCGCTGTCTCCATCTATTTGACGACCGCTGTTGTCAATGAAATGACATGCGTCGGCTCTCTGATTATCATGGCCATCGGTCTCAATATGCTGAAAGTGACTGAGATCAAAGTCGCCAACTTTCTGATTGCGCCATTTCTCCCGATTCTCCTGTGCCATTTTTTCTAAGGAAATGGCCCTGCTGTCCTTTTACGCATCACCCGGTAATCAGGGATAGCAGGCTGTCAAAGGAACATTCTTTCCTGTTATGAAACTGTTTTTCCAGCAGACTTAAATTCAAATCTGAGTGCTCCACCTCTCTGGAATACCGCCGGGCCGCCTCTTTAAACTCTTCCGGAGACAGTTTCCCCTCCGTCTGCCAGAGTGCCTGCGCGATCTCCTGTATGATAATGGTGCTCACAACGGCCAGCTTCATCTTGTCCAGCGCTTCCCCATCGTAGACGGCCCCGCAGAAATACGTAAATACGAAATACACCATCAGCTGTTCTCCCCACTGCTCCCACAGCCTCCATCTGGCCCCGTCAGCCTCTAAATATTCATAAAAAAGCCGACGTTTCTCCATATACACTTCCGCGCCGCCTCTGTACAGTGCTTCTTCTATACGACTTAAGTAATCAGGCCAGTCAGCTTTCAGTACTTCCAATTCCTTCAATATTCCGAACAGGCCACGCGCCGTCTCGTACCGTCCCGGCCTCTGCTCTTTCACAGCAGCCAGTTTCCTGCGAAGCTTTTCCTTTGCGCCTTCTTTCTGATACCGCTCCAAAAGTCCATCTGTTTCATAGAGTTTTCCCGTATCAATCCTGCGCTGCAAATCATGGACCAGACCGAAAGCAATTCCGATCCGTGTGGAAACGTCCAGTTCCCGGTCCTGTAAAAAGGCAAGAACCGCTTCCCGCACATCATCCAGCTTCGTGTAGAGAAAGAAATCAAACTCATCGTAGGATTCCTTCCTCTCATCCTCCTTCGTCAGGAAGTGGACCGGTTCCTCGCAGTCAAGAATCAGATCGGCAGCCACAGGACACGATAAGGACAGGGAAATTTCCCGGATTCCCTCATACTCCTCCGTATGGCGCGGATAACTGCGGCACGTCCTGCAGAGCATATCAGGGCCTGCCTCTCCATAGATGTCACAGAGATTCTCTTCATTTAAAAAGGCGCACCGCCCCTCATACTGCTTAAAAGCCTTTTCCTTCCAGTCAATAGAATTGCGAAGGCGGTTTCCGAAGGAGTCCTTCCTCGCCCTGTATTTTTGCAATGATTTCTCATCAATCATAATGGCCCATCCGGCGCAGCAGGTGTCCGGACATTTTCCCGCCACACAGGAAAAATGGCTGTAATAATGCGGAACCGTATATCTCATACGTTTTCTCTCCTGTTTCTGTCAAATTTTCCGACAGAGGCGGACTCCCGCTTTCAGGCGCTTCCTGCTCCTGCTGCCCGGTCCTGCCTCTGTCATGATTCCCGATTGCTACTATACCGCATCAGAAGCTTTTTGTCACTGCCAGAATTAAAAATAATACGCCGCTGATCCAGGATAAATCACATTCAGCCCGCGCAGCCAGCTTCCTGCCAAGAAGAAGGCCGGCAGCCATCATCACAATCCCAAGAAAGAATGCGGTTATCACCGTCAGACCGATCGGTATTTTCATAAAAGCGGATAGAGTACCCGCGATGAGGCTGTCGATAGACATGGCAAAGGATAAAAAAATCAGTTCCTTCCAGGACAGCGACTGAGAATGATCCCAGTCAGCAGCCATCGGATCCCCGTATATGTTGATGATAATATGCAGCCCCGAAAAAGAGAAGGAAAGCCCTTTGTGAAGGCTGGCATGGCGGTTAATGTACTTTTTGATAAAATAATCCATCAGCTTTAAGATGCCAAGGAAAGAGAGGCTGATGACACAGACGGTTCTGGTCATGGAGTCCGGGATCAGGCCATCGAGAAAGATTCCCGCTGCCAGTGCGATTCCAAGACATCCGCTGCAGATTCCGTTCATCGCCACAATTTTTCTCCACGTAACCGTAACGCGATTGGCCCCGTAAGCCATGCTTGCAACGAACGTGTCGATACACAGCGCCAGGACCAGAAGGATAATATGAAGCATGATTCATCTGTCTTTGCTTTTTCTTTAATATATTCCCGCCTTCTTATCTCTGTGAAACCCGTAAAATACATACAGAAGGGTGTAGCAGGCCATAAAACCTGATACCAGGGGCGCTATGGTTCCGATTCTGAATAAATTATCGGGCCAGTATGTATAGACCAGCCAGATAAGCGGCATACGCAGCGCCAGTGCGCCAAAGCAGCAGCTTATCATGGTAAAAATGGTTTTCGATCTGCCATTTAAATATCCGTTAAGACAGAATACGAAGCTGACAGCGAGATAATCGTAACTGCACGACTTGAAAAATGGGATCCCGGCGCTGATGATGCTGGAATCGTCCGTAAAAACTCCAATCATGGTCTGCGGCGACACCTGAGCCCACAGCCAGAATACAGCGGAAGCAGCCACCGCGAAGGAAAGCCCGGCAAACAGGGACTTTTTCGCCCTCTCCGGCCTCCCCGCCCCGTAATTCTGGGCCGTGATGGCAGCCAGGGCATTGGCAATGGAGGTGGCAGGCAGCATGGCGAAAACGTCGTATTTACTGGCCACGCCGACAGCCGCGGCCGCATAGATGCCCAGCCTGTTGGTCACACTTGTCAGATAGAGGAACGATAAACGCACCATACACTCCTGCAGGGAAATCGGGATTCCCACCCTGGCAAGTTCCTTCACCTTGTCCCTGTCTATCCGAAGATTCTTAATGGTGAAGGTAAATATAAACTGGTTCCGGTTTAAATACCAGATGGCGCAGATCATGCTGACCGCCTGAGAACCAATGGTCGCAATGGCGACTCCGGCCACCCCCATACCGAGGATACCGGTAAATACCACATCCCCCACAATATTTAATACACATGCCAGCCCAATAAACATCATCGGCCGCTTAGAATCTCCATACCCTCTTAAAATCGCGCTGATTGCGTTATAGCCGCAGATAAAGAAGATACCGCAGCTGCAAATCCGCACATAGAGATCCGCCAGTTCAAACGATTCCTCCGGAGTCTTCAGCAGTCTCAAAATTGTTGGAATTGAGATAAGCATAACAACGGTTAAAATGAGGGCGACGATACCGAAGACTGAGAGTGTCGTCCCGATGGTCTTCCTCACTTCATTTTCCTCTTTCATACCGGTATACTTTCCCACCAGAATTGTGCCGCCCAGAGTCAGTCCCGTAATCATGCTTGTGATAATCTGGGTTACCTGTGTTCCCGTAGAAACCGCCGCCACACTCTCCGGAGTACAGTAGCGGCCGATAATCAGCAAATCCACCGCACCATAAAGCGCCTGGATGACATTTGCTATCACGAAGGGAACCGCAAATATCAGCAGAACTGATAAAACATTTCCCTCCGTCAGATTATGGTTATCCTTCATAAACTCGTTCCTCCCGTCAATCTGTTTTCCTCATGGTATCTGCCCACAGGGATTTCATTTCTATGGTATAAAATAGACCTTCCAGTAACTGGAAGGTCAAGATTTTTTCGAAATTATTTCAAGATTATATACCATTTTGTCATTCGATCCTGCTGATTTTGGGGTAATACCGAAACAGCACCTTAGCCCGGATGTCCTTTTTCGGAACATAGGGATCCTGCCAGAATCTGGCATCTGCGGAATGGTTCCGATTATCCCCCAGCATCAGATAGCACCCCTCCGGCACCTCAAACAGGAAGTCGTCAGATTCCATCTCCTCATTTAAATACGGTTCGCTTAAAAGTTCCCCGTCAATATAGACCTGGTTATCCCTGATCTCAACCGTCTCTCCCGGCAGTCCCACAATCCTTTTTACCAGACGGGTATCCTCATTTCCTGGTCCTGTCTCATGGTGAAAAATAACGATATCTCCCCGTTCCGGCTCTCCTCCGAACTTATAAGCCAGCCTTGAACCGATAATCCGGTCGTGGGTCATAATTGTACTCTCCATCGAACCGGAGGGTATCCAGCTGTTGGCAATAATAAACGTATTTACGAATAGCGCGATGGCCGCCGCCAGAACGATAATCTTAACCCATTCCCAGATTTCTTTTTTTAAATTAAATGGCTCTTCCTTCGTCTCTGTTTCTCTGTTCTTTTCCATGGCTTTCTTCTTTCTGTAAATCATCTTGATTTTATTGTATCACAATTTTTCAACTGTGCCAGCCATTTCCACAGAAGTTTCACAAATTCCCTGCCGCTTTATTCTCATCATACGTATTGTGGCAAACCGCACATTTTGCGCACCGCTTATCGTGAGCGGAAAAACGCGCTTTTTCCTGTAATAAAAAGACAGGAGCGGCATCCTTTCCGCTCCTGTCCTGCACATTTTACTTACATAATTTCTTGAATTCATCAGCTACGAACTGTACCTGTGTACCTACAATAACCTGAACACTGTTCTTGCTCGGTCTGATAACGCCTGCAATACCCGCAGACTTAATCTTCTTCTCATTGACCTGAGTATAGTCCTTGATTTCCAGTCTCAGTCTGGTGATACAGTTGTCAATGCTTGTAACGTTTTCTTTGCCGCCAAGACCTTCCAGAATTGTCTTTGCAACTTCTGTATAGTTGTTGTTGGCAAGCTTTACAGCAGATTCGTCTAATTCATCGTCATCCTCACGACCCGGAGTCTTTAAATCGAACTTCGTAATCATGAAACGGAATACGAGATAGAATACGATGAAGGCTGCAATGCCCAGCGGGATAATCAGCCATT
>CAUEKH010000186.1 GCA_959018155.1 uncultured Hungatella sp. | reverse complement strand
TCGGGCCAGCGTGTTACAGCCGCAAAGATTTACCCGAATGATCCCTGTCCCTGCGGCAGCGGCAAAAAATACAAAAAATGCTGCGGGAAAAGGCGTTAAATCAAATGCCTTTTCCCACAGCCTTCGGGATTCTGTCAATCTGTTAAATTCCCGTCTCAATTCTCAGGACATTGACCTTCTCATCGTACTGCACGCTCACCCCTTCAATATAGGAGACAATGGCGTTGACTTCCATGACGAGGGCGCCTTCCGGCGTCACATACGGCTCTCCATCCATCAGATTTTCCTGCCCGTCTACCAGTAAATGAGTCCGGCCTGCCTCCGCGGAAACGGTTTTTCCACCGGATTTCAGCACCAGAGTCTGATTCTCCGGATTCCATTTCCAGGTGAAGGAATCTCTGCATTTCTGTTCCATGCGCTCCAATATGCAGAGCACCGCGCCCCAGATACTGCCATTTTTATTGACACTGCGCACGCCTCTGGTATCCGGCTCCTGCCCATCCACCAGGATTTTACAGTAGTTTTCCGTTTCCGGTGTGTATTTGCAGGAATCCGCTGCTGCGATTGACGGGAAGGAAGCCTTCGGCATCGGCGCCTCTTTCCCGTAATCCGCGTACCGGCAGACCGGTCCCTGCTCTGTCAGCGCACTCAAGTCACAGGGATGGCTCTCCAGCACAGCTGCTGCCTCCAGGATCTGTTTCGAATCATTTTCCGCCCCGGCCTTCATCACGGCTTTCACCACAATTTTCCCGGCCTTTCTGGTAGAACGGAGGAAGACGCGGTTGGTGCCGCATTCCGCATAAACATGGTTTTCATGGATTACGCTGTCATCGTGGCCATGTCCGGCAAAGCGGCCGCTGTTGTAGCCGCCCAGGAACACGGCTTCCCCTTCTACGGTAAAATCAATCCGATCAGAACAGAGCGGGCAGATGCATCCTTTCTCATCCATCACCTCGACATCAATATACGCGATATCGCCTCCGTCTGCCAGAAATCCTTCCGGAGAAGTGTGCGGCGTCAGCACAAGGCGGCCCGGCTCCCCCGCAGTCTCCACGGTATCGCTGGCCGCGGCACTGCCGTCATATCCATACCCGACCGCTTCGATTCTGCCGCTCTCGGTCACGTCAATCCCCGGGAACGGGAAAATAAAGGTATCTTCCGGCTTCTCACAGCTTCCCACCTTCCGTCCATTTACGAATAAATCGATCCTGGCAACCGGATAGCTGCCGACGACGTAGACGGTTTTCTGCCTCGGATCGCGGTAAGCGAAGGTTCCATTTTCTTCCCAGAACCGGCCGTTAAAACTCTTTTCTTCGTAGCGGTAGTTCTCTCCCTCTGCCGGCGGATAATTCCAGTGTCCCACAATCCTGACAGCCGGCTCCTCCGACTGCATGACGCGAAAGACATCGAAATTCTGCTTTTTGATGCGGACCGGATCCACCCGGCCGCTCATGCGGCCGTTCTCACTGAAGGACTGGCGGCCATGCTGGGCGGAATCGGTCCAGCAGAGAGCGGCGCAGGCGCTGTAATAATTCTTTCCGGACGCGCCTCCCATCCTGTCGTTGAAAAACTCGCTGTAGCCCTTTGCCGCAGATAAGGCAAACTCCTCGCTCGTCAAATCGTAAAAGTCCATGCCTTCCTGTTTGCGCCCGCCTTTTCCCAGCCATTGATTCTTGTAATCGTAATCCGGCGGCGTAAAATCGTCCCAGATTCGGCGCGGCGACTCCTCCCTGGCATACTCCGTCTCCGTCACCGGCCCGTGCTCCGACAAAAACCTGGCCGCATGGCGGTTCAACATGGTTCCCACATACTCGGACTCTGCGACCACATCCTCTGTATTTAAAGTCCGGCAGCCCATGAAACGGCCGCCGTTCGGATCCAGTTCTTCCTTCAGCAGGCGCATTTCCCTCATATGTTCTTTCGAGATGGAATTGTTGCCGGCTTCCCAGAAAAAGATGGAGGGATGGTTTCTGAAGGCAATGATCACATCCCGCATCAGTTCCACCCGCTGATCCCACTGTCTGCCAAATGTCTCCCGCTCCTTATCCCCGGCCGGCTGGGTGCAGACGACGCCGTGGCGGTCATAGGAACGGATATCGGCAGGCGACGCCGCCACGTGCATGAAACGGATGTGGTTCGCCCCGCTCTCCCGAATCAGCATCGCATCCGTGTCCTTCAGCCATTCCGGGGCAATTCCTATGGCCGCCCACTCATTCGTCGCTCTCTGCGCATACCCGGTCAGCCATACGGGAACCCCGTTAATTAGGACGCCCCGGTCCTTATCGTACGCCACATGACGGAAACCGGTCTCAACCGTCTCCAAATCCACAGGAATGCCATCGACGAACAGCCGGACCGTAACCCGGTAGAGGTAAGGATCCTCCGGATTCCAGAATCTTAAATTTACCGCGTCGGAAGTTGCCTTAAGGACAGTGACGTCGATGGAACTGGTCTTCGTGGGGGCGACTCTCTCCTCCTCTTCCACCGGAACGTAACGACCTTTTTCCTCATCCCACTCGTAGGCGTCCTCCGGCGTGATGGTAAGCGGCGACGGGCGGCTTTCCCCGGGTGCGGCCAGACATTTTTCCGACAGAAACAGAGCCTTTTTCTCTCCGTCCGTCGTTTCCACGGAAATCTCCAGCCAGACCTCCGCCTCTTTTCCGCTCTCATTTCTGACCTCGGCTTCCACCGCAATCTCCGCGCACTTCTTCTCTAAATCGAAATTCTGCCCGTAGACGTACACGCCCTTTGTGCACAAGTTGGAATGCAGAGGCAGCGTCAAATATACTTCCGGCTTAAAATGGATTTTCACCGGGCGAGTAATTCCGCCCACCGACGGGTTAAAATCGTTGCAGTTCCAGAAATATCCGACTCCCAGCTTATCCTCCGGCACCTGGCCATCCTGCGGAAATAAATACGTTCCCGGAATCACCTCCGGCTTGTTCGGTGTCTCCGCGATACAGCAATCAATGCCTCTCGTGGCTGTATTGTCCGTAGCCACCGCGATTAAATTCGGCCCTTCCTCATGAAGATATGGGGTCAGTTCAAAGCCGAAAGGCGCCACGCCAGCCTCATAATACCCGGCCAGACGGCCATTTACATAGAGATAGCACGTCTGCCGGAGGCCCTCAAATTCCATGAAAACCTTCTGGCCCTTCTGCTCTTTTGGAATTGTAAGCCAGTTCCGGTAGAAAGCCGCCGTCCGCTTCTGGCCGCTTCCCCCATCCCAGATTCTGTCCCGGAACAAATCTCCGTCATTAAACGTGTGAGGCAGCGTAACCTCTTCCCAGCCCTCCTCCTCGTAATCCGGATCATAAAAATATTTCCCGTTTCTGTCCTTCCATTTCTCCAGCGCCTTTTCCATCGGAAAAGCGTCTGCCAGCAGAAATTTCCAGCCGTGATGAAAATAGTAACTCTTTCCTTCTGTCAACCCTTCACTCATTGATAGTCCTACCTCCTGGTCATGATAGAACCATTCTAAGCCGAGGATGCAAAATTTGTAAATAATCATTTTCTATCTGTTTCCACACAGAAAATACCCTGCAAAACTGACATGATTATCATTTTGCAGGGTATGGTTATCACAATATGCCCCGGTTATCCTTTTCTTCCCATAACAGAAAACCCATCGTTTCTCAATCGTCAAACCCCGGTATCACATAGAGGTATTCCTTTTTCCCCTCCTTCACCGCCCGCTCAGCCAGCGCCTCGCACTCGTAGGAGTCGAGACTGTCGACTGCAATGGCAAAGTAATCAATTCTGTTCTCCTCATAAGAACGATATACATAACTTTTCTGTTTCTCTTTCAAAATTTCATCAAAACCTGTCGCAAAAAATTCAATCTTTCTATCCGCGTAAGCCTGCTCTACATACGGCTCTGCCGTCTCACTTCCGGCATCGTCTATGGCAACAGCGAAAAATGCAATGTTTCCATCATCATAAGCCCGTTTCACCATTGCTTTCCTGACTTCTTCTGACATTTTTCCAACTGTGGCAGAAAAGTAACCGATACGATTTTCTTCATAGAAGCGCAGGGCGAGTTCATCATAGGAACCGGAAAATGGACCGTCGATTTTCACGACTACCGGCTGTTCGATGGGAAAGTCACGCGTCCAGCGGCTGTCGGGATGTTCTGCTTCTCTCTCAAGTTCTTCCAGAATGGAGAGACGCACCGCCTCTAAAATCTTCTCATCATCCGCGTACGGTTCCGTTTCTTTCATAAAAGATACCACATAATCTTTCCCCGCAGAAACGCGGCGTGTCGTCTCATAGAGGGCGGGATCGTTGTTCCACGCCAATTCTACAAAATATCCGTTATTTAAAAACAGCACTGTTTTGAAACTGTGGTTCCATTTTTTACTCTCAGGATTTTTCGGATCATTCAGCCAGGGATCTGACAGCTCTGATTCCCTCTCCACCATCATCGGATTTGGGGTTACAAAATTTGCAGGGCTCTTTGCACTGGCACTACTTCCTCCCAGAGCAATGGAAGCAGTAATTAAAACCGCAGTCACAGCGGCTGCTGCCATTTTCTGCGAACGCGTCGTTTTTCTCGTCTTCATAAGCGATTGCAGCCTCTCCTTTAACGCAGTGATATCATTACAGAACATGGCGGATGCCGGCGTCCTGACAGGCCTTTCGCTGCCGCGCAGGGAAGCCAGCAGCGCATCTCCATAGGCCGCCCGTTCCCCGGCCGAAAGCCCCGACACCACCCGCTCGTCGCACGACAGTTCACACAACTTTCCGCACTCACGCCTCAGCCGATAAACAAGGGGATTAAACCAGTGGAGGCAGACAGCCAGCTCAATCAGCCATTTATACACAGCGTCTCTCCTCTTAAAATGCGTCAGTTCATGGCGGAAAATAAAATCCGGTTCCGACAAACCGCTCTCCCTGTCCGGCAGAATAATACACGGCCTCACAATCCCCACCATCATCGGAGAAACAATCGCACTGCAAAACAGGACCGGAATCTCCCGCCGTATCCTCATATCCGATGCCGTTCTTCGACACGCCTCAATCAGGTTTTTATCCTCAGCAGGCCGAGAACACGCCTTCACCATACGGAAATACTTCCGATAGCAGAAAACCCTGTATCCAAACAGCGCTGCCGCCGGCATCAGCCAGAAAAGCCAGCCATACCGGATTGCCCCGTCAAACATTGCCCGCCAGATGCCGTTCTGTGCCGCAGAAGTTCTGTTTTTCCCGGCATCATTTCCCGCATCGGCCCCTGTAAAATCGGCCTCTGTAAAGCTTCCTGACTCTTTCCCGTTTCCATTTCCTGTCACATCTGAACGGTCTGCATCATGTTCTCCCGCGTTCCCCTGACCATTGAGACCACTTTCTCCGCCATTTCCTACACGATCCGGAATCCAGTTACCAATAACATCCTCAGCTTCCCACTTCACTTCTTCCGATTTCGCCATCACTGCCGTCCACGATTTCTCTCCCGCCTGCGCAATCCGCCCGGTTATTCCCAAAACCGGGCTAAAAGGGATTAACAGCCGAAGCACAACCAGCAGCCAGATATAATACTGCCACGATTGACTGAAATTTCGTTTCCAGATTCCCCGTCCAGCCAGCAAAATAACAATCAGGACCGAAGCTGCCAGAGAAGCCGAAAAGAAAAGCCAGAACACCTCCCCCATCACGACTCCTCCTTACACTTTTCCCAGAACCGCTGCAGTTCGTCCATCTCCTCCGAATCCAGTTTTTCCTGGCCAAAC
>CAUEKH010000185.1 GCA_959018155.1 uncultured Hungatella sp. | reverse complement strand
CCGGCGTCCCGGCGCATTCAGCCGTTCTCTTCTCATCGTATAAATCATTCCAGGTATCCTTTCTCGCAGCGTTGCAATCTTCTCTCTAATCAGCATCAAATGTGACTTCTTACAGTATAAGCAATTTTCCCCTCCCTTTCAAGGTGAACTTGCTGCTTGCTCCCATGGCTGAAGCTAATTTCTGAGATGGTTCCGAGACAGCCGGCAGATGGAAACAGGCCCACGGCCTGACAACGATAAGCTGCACGCTCTGCGCACAGGTCACCGTCTTCAAAAAGAGACAGCCGGAAGTCTTTACACCTCCGTCTGTCTCCATTTTCTCCCTCTATAAAAAATACTCCCCTGCTTTCACCGCATTACTCCGCGTTCTTTTTCAGTGCCGCCAGGATAAAGCAGCCCGCGACAGCGCCCACAGCGACGGCCGCCAGATACCCAAACGGATTTCCGATTGTCGGCAAAACAAAGATTCCGCCGTGAGGCGCCCTCAGTGTGCATCCAAAGGCCATGGATAAGCCTCCGGCCAGGGCAGAACCCACAATGCACGATGGCAGAACGCGGATTGGGTCAGCCGCTGCAAACGGGATTGCTCCCTCTGAAATAAAGGACAGTCCCATAATATAGTTCACAAGACCGGACTGACGCTCTTTTTCTGTAAATTTCTTTCTGAATATTGTAGTGCAGAGCGCGATTGCCAGCGGCGGAACCATACCGCCCGCCATCACAGCCGCCATGATATCGAAATTGCCTTCTGCCAGCTGTGCCGTACCAAATACGTAAGCCGCCTTGTTGACGGGGCCGCCCATATCGACAGACATCATGCCGCCCACAACAGCGCCGAGAACGATTTTGCTGGATCCGCCCATACTGTTTAATACATGGGTCAGACCGTCATTGACAGCCCCCACAAATGGATTAATAAAGGTCGTAACGACCGCTGCCAGGAAAATTCCTAAAAGCGGATATAAAAGTATCGGTTTGATTCCTTCCATGGATTTTGGAAGCTTCTGAAAGACCTTCTTTAAAAGCAGCACGATGTAACCGCCAATGAAGCCTGCCAGAAGCGCTCCCAGGAAACCGGAGTTCACATCACCGCCGGCCGGGTTCATAAAGGTGGAACCCATTTTCGCTACCATACCGCCCACAAATCCGACTGCAAGGCCAGGACGGTCCGCGATACTCATGGCGATATAGCCCGCAAGAACCGGAAGCATCATACCAAATGCCTGCTCGCCGATCGTCTTTAAGTAAGCCGCAAGCGGTGTATTCTTACCGAAATTGGCCGGATTGATGGAGTAATCATCGAATAAAAATGCCAGCGCAATCAACAGTCCGCCGCCAATTACAAACGGAAGCATGTGGGACACGCCATTCATCAGATGCTTATACACCGTATGGCCGACGCCCGCCTTCTCTCCGCCTTCCGGGGATGCGGCGGCTCCCGTATGGTGGTAGATCGGGGCCTCATTGCTGATCGCTTTTTTAAGCAGCTCCACCCCTCTCTGTATTCCGTCTGAAACAGAGGCCATGACTACGTGTTTGCCCTCAAAACGGGCCATCTCCACATTCTTGTCTGCCGCGATAATGATTCCGTCCGCCGCCGCAATCTCCTCCTGCGTCAGCACGTTCTGGGCGCCTTCGGCGCCATTCGTCTCAGACTTCACCGGAATTCCCAGCTTCTTTCCCAGCTGCTCCAGATTCTCAGCTGCCATGAAGGTGTGGGCGATTCCTGTGGGGCAGGCGGTGACTGCCAGAACCCGGTAACCTGATTTCGGGGCTGCGGTACTGTTTTCGACAGCGGAGGATTTTCCGGATCCGGGATTGCTTCCGGCAGCAGATGATTTTCCGGATCCGGTGCCGCTTCCGGCAGCAGATGATTTTCCGGATCCGGAGTTTTTCCCGTCAGCGGTTCCTTTTCCCGAGGCACTGCCATCTTCCCTCACCTCTTTTTTCTTCTCATACCGCTCAGATTCTTTCTCATCGATCAGCCGCAGAAAGTCTTCTTTCGATTCCGCATGGATTAAATCATTTTTAAAATCCGGGTCCATCAGCAGAGTAGAAAGCCTTGAGAGCGCCTCTAAATGGACATCGGCCCCTCCCTCAGGCGCTGCAATCATAAAGATTAAGTTGGCCAGGGAACCATCATACGCCTCATAATCCACGCCTTCAGGCACCACCATGGCGGACAGGCCCGGTTCCTTTACCGCCGCAACCTTCGCGTGGGGAATGGCGATCCCCTCGCCGACAGCCGTGCTTCCCAGCGCCTCCCTGGCAAGAATTCCCTCCTTATAGCCGGCCCTGTCGCTAATCCGGCCGCCCTTATCCATCAAATCAACCAGCTTGTCAATCGCCTCGTCCTTGGTGGAAACCTTCACGCCAAGGGCAATGCTGTCTTTCTTTAATAATTCCGTAATCCTCATAACAGGCCCCTCCTATGATAATTCCTGATATATTTTATAAATATCTTCCTTGCAGGCCAGCCCATTAGAAAATGCGCTGGCGCTCCCGCACGCGCTTCCGAGACGAAGGGCGTGGCTGTAATCCCCATTTTCCAGATATCCGGCCACAAATCCCGCAACCATGGAATCTCCGGCTCCCACGGAATTTCTCACTTTTCCTTTGGGAACCCCCATCTGGAACACCTCGTCCCGCTCCGTTACCAAAATCGCGCCGTCGCCGGCCATGGATACCAGTACATTGGCGGCTCCCTTTTCCCGAAGCCGCTTCGCATACCGGATAATCTCCTCCTCACCGTGTAATTCCACGCCAAACATCTCGCCCAGCTCATGATTATTGGGCTTAATCAGAAATGGCTGGTATCGGAGTACATTCATAAGTAAATCCTTCGTCGCATCCACCACAACCCGGATTCCTCTCCCCTCCATCCGCTCCATAATCCTCTCATAAATCGTATCATCAATGGAAGTGGGAATACTTCCCGAAAGAATCAGGATATCGCCTTCAGAGATCTTCTCCAGCTTCCCGAACAGCTTCTCCACATCTTCCTCCGTGATCTCCGGCCCAATCCCGTTGATTTCCGTCTCCTCTTTTGATTTCAATTTTACATTGATTCTTGAAAGCCCCTTCTCAACCCGGATAAAATCGGACTGAAATCCCAGACTCTTCACCCTGCGCTCAATCTCATCTCCCGTAAAACCAGCCACAAATCCAAGCGCCGTACTCTCGATTCCAAGAGCTGCCAGAACTGCCGATACATTGATCCCCTTACCGCCGCAATAGACAGCTTCCTTAACCGTCCTGTTCACCGTACCCACCGTAAAATTCTCGACTCCCACCACATAATCCAACGCCGGATTAAACGTCACCGTGTAAATCATACATCATCTCTCCTGATTGGTATAAAATTTTATTTCTTGTGTTAAATATACTATAATACGATTGCTTTATTTCGTCAACAGTTTGTTGTAAGAAATATTATTTCTCAAAACATTTCGTCATATTCCATAATTTTTCACCCTGTTTTCCTGGAAAATGCCGGACTTCTTTGTATCTTTTTACCACCTATTCTCCCACCACAACCGGATTTCATACGCAGGAGACGGAGAAATTTCATTTCTTCCTCTTGACAGAGAGGACAGAAAAAATGATTGATAAGCCTGCGTAACCGGAGTTCGAAGTCCGTTCCGTTTTCAGGTAAATCCCTAAAAGCAAAAAATGCTGCCGCCTTTACGATTGATCTTTCAATCATAAAAGCGACAGCATTTTTGTCATTGCCTGCCATTGCCCCAATACCAGTCACAATATTATATTACTTTTTATCATCAGATATCGCAATCTCATGCCTCCTGATATGATCGCCGGAGTCCTCTTTTCCCACTGCCAGGAACAGATAGAGAATCTCCATCACCATCGTCGCCGACACTCTGGAGAAACAGAACTCTCCCAGAAGCAGCTTCTCCCTCGTAGCCGTCGTGATATGGTAATCAGCCGCCTGTCCTAAAGGGGAGGACGGGTTATTCGTGATTGCAATTAACGGCGTTTTGTTCTCCTTGGCAACCGCCGCAAGCGTCATCAGCCGCTTCGAAAAACCTGAATTGGAAATGATGATAACCACATCGTCTTTCCCCAGGTTACACGTAAATGCCATCTGTGTCTCCCAGATTGTCCCGGACACCGCTGCAATTCCCAGTTGATTAAATTTGAACGCCCCATCCATGGCAACCGGAATTGTATTGCCGACAGCCACAAGCTGGACCGTGCGTGCGTTTTCAATGAGTTTCAGGATAGAATCCATCTGTTTCGGCTCCATCATGGACACCGTCTGAGTCAGTTCCGCCACCTTATTGGCCAGGATATTCTGAAGCGACTGAGCAATGTCTTCCCGCAGAATATCGTTGGACACCTCCACGGCATTTCCCTGCTCCTCCGCCACCTCTTTAGCCAGGTTAATCTTTAAATGGTGGAACCCGTTGAACCCGCACCGCCTGCAAAAACGCGATACCGTCGCGTCACTCGTCCCGCTGCACTGGGCCAGCTTAGCCACCGTCATATCAATAATATCACTTTTATGCGCCAGAATATAATCGGCAATCTTCTTTTCCGCCTCGAAGAAGGTATCGTAAGAAGAACATAAGACTCCGGAAACACTTAAATTGTCCTGCATCAGACTGCTCCTCCCTGTATGTCACGTAATTTTATTTCATCATTATACCATGATGCGAAACGTTTTGTAAAGGGAAAACGGCCTTACGCTTTACTCCTCCGGCTGCCATGCCTGATACTCCCAGGTATTATGGTCTTTCTTCGTGTCACGTAAAATATCCTCCATCTCCTCAAACATCCGGCTGTCCGGCAAATTCCGCTCCCACAGACGGAAGCCCTCCTCCGAACGCACCTCCTTTTCGTCGACAGGGACACCGGCGCAGTAGGCCCGGTTAAGTTCGCCGTAAATTTCCGCCATTTTGCGCATATGTTCTTCCGGCAGGCTGCTCATTTTTCCGTAAATCTGGCTGCCGATCACATTTACCAGGGACTGCGTCCCATATTCTCTGAAGTTTAAGAGATTCTCGTCCTCCACACCGTTCTTTGCCGCCCAGCTCTCCACGTCCGCCTCCCGGGTGCCATACCGGACAGAACCGTCCTCTCCCCACTTTAAAATTCCATACTGGCAGGGCGGAATGGCAAAGGAATCCGCCACAATCTCGCTGATATGGCAGATGTCCTCCGGCTCTCCCGGCTCCGGTTTGTATTTCTTCGTCCGCTGTAAATGAAGATGGCCGCTGATATAAACTGAAATATGGGATTCCTCCAGCAGTTCAATCACCTCACGGCTGTTTTCCAGCGTGCAGTCCTGGGGATAAAGCCGGCTCTCCTGCAGCAAATTATGGTGGGCAACCGGAGTCACATGAATTCCCATTTCTTCAGCCAGCTCCAACTGCTGCCTCATCCACTCCAGAGTCTCACTTTTTATTCTCCCTCCCACCAGGTTTACCGGCTCATACTGGGCCGAATCCAGCATCATAAGCCAGTTTTTCTCATCCAGTTCCCACACATAGCTTAAAGATGCTTCATCCCGGCTTAAGGCCAAATCATAACCGAATTCATGGTATATTTCCAGAAAATCTTCCGCGTCGATCCCCGAAACCGCCTCCCGCTCTTCTCCGAAATAGGAAGCGGCGTTTCGGTTGTTGATATCGTGATTTCCCGGAATCACCAGAACCCGGATTCCGCGTTCCGTCATAGAGCGAAGCTTCTCCGCCAGGGCCTCGTGTGCCGCCCTCTCCCCATTCAA
>CAUEKH010000184.1 GCA_959018155.1 uncultured Hungatella sp. | reverse complement strand
CACAAAAACAGGTGGGAAAGCCGCTGTAGACTATAAGGTGCTTAATCGGCCGGACACCGAATTATATCATCTCCAGTTTGCTAAAATTGATCAGATAACGAAAGAGCCAATTGCCGGAGTCAGCTTTAAATTGTATGATATTTATGATTCATTCAAAGAGCTAGACATCTTAAAAACCGATGAAAAGGGATTACTCACACTCCCGATTCTGGATCCCAATACGACATACCGACTGGAAGAGACAGAGCCGGCAGATGGTTATAAACGGATAAACGGTTATCTGGAAATACAGGTAGAATCCAGAAAAGAGGACGAAGAAATAGTTTACAGCTTTCATGTCACTGCAAGCGGGGAAATGGAAAGCTTTTATACAGACAGTGTGATGCCTCTGTCAGCGTCAGAGAATATTAACACTTATTTGGCCGGATATATCACAAATGAGCCGCTCCTCGCCAACGTCAAATTCCCGAAGACGGATCAGCTTGGAAACCTTCTTTCGGATCCGAAGTATAACGATATTTCATTTAAAATGACGCCTGGCAGGGATGGAGCAAAAGAAGAGAATATATACCTTAATGAAGGCTGGCTAAAGCTTGAGAACCTTGGCCGCGGTACCTACACGCTGATGGAGAATGGTCTGCCGGATTCCCTGAAGGGAGAGTTCTCCGAAGTCAATCCGCCGCAGAAGATTGAAATTACGGTTAGTCCAAATTATGAAAGCGCAGACAGCACAGGCAGCAAAGACAGCGCAAACTGCAAGGTGACTTTCAAAAATTGTACTTCAGAGAATCCCAAAGAGCAATTTGATGTTAATGCAGTTGCAGTTACAGAAATGGTTCAAGGAAACGAAATCACTTACTGGGTACCAGAGAGCACGGAGAAACAGCCGTATCCGCTCCACATAATCAACAACCGTCAATTCGGTTACGTTCAGATCCATAAGGTAGAGGCTCTGATAAATGACGGCAAGACGGAGATAACCGGTACCCCAGTGGAAGGCGCGGACTTCACTGTCTATGAAGTGAAGGGAGATGGAAGTGCTCTCGATGCCGATGCAAAGGAAGTCCTCACACTGACGACTGATAAAGAAGGAAAGTTCCCGCTTAACTATACGAACCTTGTATGCAATCAGGAGTATTTCTTAAAAGAGAGTTCTGCCCCTGAAGGATACCAGATGGACCCTGATTTAAAGAACGGCGTTCCATTTACAATTAGAAATGATCAGGAAACGGTCTACATCGGCCTCAACAAAAAAGCAGGTGATACCGTGACCCGGGACGAGAAACAGGAGGTGAATCCGGAGGCCGGAAACCAGGAACTCCTTTACTACAACATTAAGCGGGGGACTGGAAGCCTGAGAGCGGCAAAATATGGCGCATATCAGGGAATAGGTGGCACAGTTTCAAGAAAAGCCCTTGCCGGGGCGGAATTCGGGCTGTTGAAGGCATCTTCCAGTGAGATTTCCTACAAAACGGTTTCTGACGAGAATGGCCTGATCCGGTTTGATCATGTTACAGCTGGAACCTATACGCTGAGAGAACTTTCAGCACCCTCCGGCTATGCGAAGCCGGCGGACGGCGAGGGAGAACAGGTTGTGGAGATTTATGAAAACATGACGACTGGCCTGACCCTGGAGGATCAGCTGGTATTTAACAACGAGCCTCTGGCCTTTAG
Source organism: uncultured Hungatella sp. (assembly GCA_959018155.1). Lineage (GTDB taxonomy): Bacteria > Bacillota > Clostridia > Lachnospirales > Lachnospiraceae > Hungatella. Next base: position 4,102 of record CAUEKH010000184.1, on the reverse strand, counting down.
CCTGAAGCTTCACAAGACAGACAGTGACGGACAGTCCCTGTCCGGAGCCAAATTCCTTCTGCAGGCAGTGTCTGCGGATCAGACGGTGACGGATCTCTGCTACTTAAAAGAGACGGAGAATGGAATCCATGTGCTTCCTGACCCGCTTAAGGCGGAGGATCAGCCGCTTCTGACATTGAAAAATGATACAATTTGGGACTATTTCACCGTAACCGGAGAGGAAACGGAGGGCCGCCTGGATCCGTCCAAGGCATCCGCAGCGCTTTACTACGGCAGCGATAGTTCCTATCAGGTGAAGGAAGTGAAAGCGCCTTCCGGCTATGCGCTGGACGAAACAATTTATCCGGTCGACAGAGAGCGTGCCAGGAAGCTGGACGGCGGCGCCTATCTTATTTCCAACCATAAGACACCGGACGGCGAGGCGGTATTTGCAAACTTTACAGGCTACGGCGATATCGCAGGGCGGAAAGTCAGAGCACCCCAGACGGAGCAGTCGTCCAGTGTGGCCGGTGCGGTGATGGGCCTCTTTGCCGGGGGAACGGAAACATTTACAGTTGAAACCACGTATCAGGGTATGATAGCCACAAGCGGTGAGGACGGCAGCTTCCGGTTTGAACATGTGCCTTACGGCACGTACCTGGTGGCTGAGATCACGGCGCCGTCGGGCTATTACCTGAATACGACGGATTCCTTCCGCGTGACGGTTTCATCCGGGGAAAGCCTGGAGGGAATCAGGGGTACGAAGGATCCGGCCACAGGAGAGAAGGCCGAGGGCGCGGAGGCCGAGCCAATCGTGATCGCGGATGAGAAGCGTTCAGAAGGCGGAGGCGATGGGGACGGAGGCCACGGAGATCACGGAGGCCACGGCGGTGACGGCGGAGGCTATAAGACTTCAGGCGACGCCGGGGATGCCACCGGCCCAGGAAAGGATCTGAAGGATATACAGCCGGTTCCTTCAAAGCCGGATGAACCCCTTCCGTCCGTTCAGGAAATCATAGAGGAACCGGAGACACAGCCGGTTCCGTCAGAACCAGATGAACCCCTTCCGTCTGATCAGGAAATCATAGAGGAACCGAAGACATTGCCGGTTCCGTCAGAACCAGAGGAAGCCCTTCCGTCTGATCAGGAAATCATAGAGGAACCGGAGACACAGGAAGGAGACTATGTGATCACGACCCTGGACGGAAAGGAAGTCTACCGCGGGAAAGATCGCCCCAGCCGGGAATTCAGATGTTCTCTTCCGGCAGGCGAGTATCTGGAATTTATGGATATTGGAGAGGAACCAATCCCGTTGGCACGGTTCCGTGTGGATGAGGGAGGAGTGCTTACAGAACTTTCTTTGACCGGAGATACCGGCCGCAGTATGCTTTTACTCTGGCTGCTTCTGGGCGGCGGCGCAGCATTTGCACTGTTGCTTCTTCGAAGAAGGCGGAGGGTATAAACATTTCTGTTTCCGGAACAAACAGACGGGACAGAAGATAGAGCAGATTGAAGAGACGGCTGTGCCGGGAGGAAAACCATTCTTCCGGTGCGGCCGGTACCAGAAATAATTACATGTGAAAATATTTATTTCCATAGATGCTAATATGAAATGTATTGCTTAATATGGGAATATCCATTATAATTATGCGTAGTGTTGAATTGTTTCATTTTGTGTGAAAATTTAAAAGTGTCGTTAGTACGCTAAAAATGCACCAAAAAGCAAGGTTTTGGCCTTATAAATAGCGACGCAAAAGAGCCAATTTCAGCATAGTAAACACGCGCTAATAAGTTCACAGAAATATGTGAAAAATAACCAAAAACAAGGACGATATTTATGAGAAAACTAGCTTTACCAGACGAAATATTGTTACAAATTGACAAGCCGGCCCGGTACATTGGCGGGGAGGTAAACTCGGTAAATAAGGACCCCAAAAAGGTGGACATCCGCTTTGCAATGTGTTTCCCGGACGTCTATGAGATAGGGATGTCTCATTTAGGAATCCAGATTCTCTACGATATGTTCAACCGCCGGGAAGACATCTACTGTGAGCGTGTCTATTCCCCCTGGGCGGATTTGGACAAAATCATGCGGGAACAGAAGATTCCTCTCTTTGCGCTGGAATCCCAGGATCCTGTCCGCGATTTCGATTTTCTGGGAATTACGCTCCAGTATGAGATGTGTTATACCAACATACTTCAGATTCTGGATTTAAGCCAGATTCCGCTTCATGCGGCCGACAGGACCGAGGAGGACCCCATCGTAATCGGAGGCGGCCCCTGCGCTTACAATCCTGAGCCGCTGGCCGACTTTTTCGATATTTTTTACATCGGCGAAGGGGAAACCGTTTATTTTGAACTGATGGATGCTTACAAAGAAAATAAAAAGCAGGGTGGAAGCCGCAGAGAGTTTCTGGAAAAGGCCGCAGAGATTGAAGGCCTTTACGTGCCTGCTTTTTATGATGTTGAGTACCAGGAGGATGGCACCATCAAATCCTTCCTCCCAAATAACCCACATGCAAAGGCGACCATCAGAAAACAGCTGGTGACAAACATGGACGATGCCACCTATATTGAGAAGCCGGTGGTTCCCTTTATCAAGGCCACCCAGGACCGTGTCGTTCTGGAGATTCAGCGCGGCTGTATCCGCGGCTGCCGTTTCTGCCAGGCAGGTAATGTCTACCGCCCGTTAAGGGAACACAGTCTCGAATATCTGAAGGATTACGCGGTTAAGATGCTTCAGAGTACCGGCCATGAGGAGATCTCTTTGAGTTCTTTAAGTTCCAGTGACTATACGTATCTGGAAGGGATCGTGAATTTCCTTATCGACGAGTTCCATGGAAAGGGAGTTAATATCTCTCTGCCTTCCTTAAGAATCGACGCGTTTTCCTTAGACGTCATGAGCAAGGTCCAGGATATCAAGAAGAGCAGTTTAACCTTTGCGCCGGAGGCCGGCTCTCAGAGGCTTCGCGATGTTATCAATAAGGGGCTCACCGAGGAAGTCATTTTACAGGGGGCAAGAGACGCCTTCTTAAGCGGCTGGAACCGGGTCAAGCTCTACTTTATGCTGGGTCTCCCCACCGAGACGGTAGAAGATATGGAAGGAATTGCCGAACTGTCTGAGAAGGTGGCGGAAGAGTACTATGAGATCCCCAAGGATCAGAGAAACGGAAGAGTGGCGATTGTCGCCAGTTCCTCCTTCTTTGTGCCAAAACCATTTACCCCGTTCCAGTGGGCCAGAATGTGCACGAAAGAGGAGTTCCTGGAGCGCGCCTACATTGTCAAGGATAAGATCCGCCAGATGAAGAACCAGAAGAGCCTCAAATACAACTATCACGAAGCCGATCTGACTGTTTTGGAGGGTGTTCTCGCCCGCGGGGACCGGAAAGTCGCAGCGGTCGTGGAGGAAGCCTACAAAAACGGGGCTTTATACGACTCCTGGTCAGAATATTTTAAAAATGATATCTGGATGAAGGCGTTCGAGACGTGCGGCCTCACCATTGATTTCTATACAACGAGGGAACGCTCTTTAGAAGAAGTCTTCCCGTGGGATTTCATTGATGCCGGAGTATCGAAGGATTTCTTAAAGAGAGAATGGCAAAATGCTATCGCCGAAAAGGTGACGCCTAACTGCCGGCAGCGCTGTTCTGCATGTGGCGCGAAACAATTTGGAGGAGGTGTCTGCTATGAAGGTAAGAATTAAATTTTCCAAGCAGGGGCCGGTTAAATTTATTGGCCATCTCGATGTGATGAGGTATTTCCAGAAGGCCATGAGACGTGCCGAAATTGATATCAAATACAGCGAGGGGTTCAGCCCTCATCAGATTATGTCCTTTGCGGCCCCGCTGGGCGTCGGCTTAACGAGTCTCGGCGAGTACATGGATATTGAGGTAAATTCCATGGATGACTGTCAGACCATGACCGATCGGTTAAATGATGTGATGGCAGAGGGAATCCATATCATCAGCTGCCATAAACTGACCGACCAGGCAAAGAACGGCATGGCCTTAGTGGCGGCTGCCGACTACACTCTGACCTTCCGTGAGGGAAAAGAGCCGGAAGATACGGCTGCATTTTACAAAGGTCTGGCAGACTTTTACAGCCAGGATCACATCGTCATCTT
>CAUEKH010000183.1 GCA_959018155.1 uncultured Hungatella sp. | reverse complement strand
GGTGGCCTGCTTTGCCGGCTTATTGGCGCCCACGCTGGAAATCAGCCCAGTAACGAACGTACCGATATCCTGTCCCAGAGTGATAAACACAGCCGCCTGCCAGTTCACGATTCCGTTTAAAGCCAGCGTCTGCAAAATACCGACGGAAGCGGAGGAACTCTGGATAATTCCCGCCACACCAGCGCCCGCCACGATTCCGAGAACCGGATTCTTTCCCAGCACCGTAAATGCCTGCGCAAAAATCGTGGCATTTCTGTAAGGGGTGATGGAAGCCGACATAAAATTAAGCCCGATAAACAGGACGCCGAAACCGACCAGAATCTCCCCGACCTGTTTCTTCCTGCTGTCCTTGGAAAACAGGGTGGTGATAGCCCCGGCCCCCACAAGGGCGGGGGCAAAAAATTCCGGTTTCAGCATCTCGCCCCATTCGCTCATGGAAACGATCCAGCTCGTCACGGTGGTGCCGATATTGGCGCCCATAATAATCCCGGCGGCCTGAGCAAGGTCGATAATTCCCGCATTGACAAATCCGACCACCATAACCGTAGTCGCGGAACTGCTCTGGATAATCGCCGTAATTCCGGCTCCAAGAAGCACTCCCAACAGCCGGTTCTTCGTCAGAGCCCCGAGAAGCGTCTGCATTTTGTGTCCTGCCGACTTCTGAAGGCCGTCCGCCATGGCGTTCATGCCATAGAGGAACATCCCCAGTCCCCCGATAAATTTAAAAAGCATCTCTACATCTGAAACAGACATGTTATCCTCCCGTATTTTCAACCATAATATATCACAGTAAGTACTATATCAAATCCATGTAAAATATTATGCACGGGAATGTAAAATCCATGTAAAATTTAACCTATTTCAGCACCTCGCGGTAGACCCGAAGCACGTTTCTGTAAAATACCGCCTCGATCTCCTCCTCTGTAAAACCGGCTTTCTCCATCGCCCGCTCCAGGAGAGGCAAATCGGCAGGAGATTTCATTTCCAGTTCCCCGCCAATCCCGTCGTAGTCAGAACCGAGTCCGATCACCCCGATCCCGCCGACCTTTTTCATATGCTTCATATGTAAAATCATATCCTCCACGCGGCTGATGGCGCTCTCCCCCTTCTTCCAGTCGTGGAGAAAATCGGCGCAGTAGTTGATTCCTGCCACTCCGCCCCGCTCCGCCAGCTTCCGGATCATCTCATCCGTCAAATTTCTCGGATGGGAAGCCACGCTCCTCGCGTTGGAATGGCTGGCGACAAACGGTTTCGACGTATGGCAGAACACATCGGAAATCCCCGCATCGGATAAGTGCGACACATCCACGATCATCCCGAGTTTCTCCATCTCATACAGGAATTCAATCCCTTTTTCCGTAAGACCGTGTTCCGTGTCCGGCTCAAAAAACGCCTCATCTCCCTCAATCCTGCACCGGTTGGGCCAGCCCAGTTCATTAGGGAAATTCCAGGTCAGCGTCATCATCCGCACCCCCAGCCGGTAGAAATCACGCAGATATGCCAGTTCTCCCTGGCAGACGCCGCCCTCCTCAATCGTCAGCATGGCGGACATCCGCCCCGCCTCCATGTTCCTCTCGATATCCTCATACGACTTCACAATCCCAATTCTATCCCCGTACTGTTCCATTTCCGTATAAAACAGATCCACCAGCTTCATACAGTACTCAAACGGCCTCTCATGGCGATCCAGCGAGGTAAACAGGGCAAAATTCTGAAGGCAGTAATCCCCCTGTTTCATCCTCTTTAAATCAATGTGGCAGTCATTTTCGCTGATTGAGAAGGCCTTGGCCGCCTCTCTTCTGTAGTACAGTTCCGCGATCGTGTCGCAGTGCATGTCAATTACTTTCATTCCTGTTTTCCTTTCTTTGAATCTGCTGTCTGCAAAATAGTGCTGTCAGCTCTGTTTCTTCTCCCCGTTCTTTCCATCTCTGTTCCTTCTGTCCTCTTCGCTCCTTCTGTCCCTTCCGTTTTTCCAAATGTAACAGCCAGTAAAACCGGCGCGCTCAGCATAATCCCCATCATATATCTCACAATAATACACGGCCCCGGAATCAGAGAAAGAAGATATCCGAAAAGGACCGCCGGAAGAACGAGACAGTGATACCTTCTCTTTCCAATCAAGGCAAATGTGCAGATAACCACCAGCCAGGAATAGAGCGACGTATAGAAAAGAATCGACACCATGGGAAGGCGTTTCTGAATATTGGCGTCCGTAAACCAGCGATACCCTTCCTGCAGTCCCGGAAGCAGGCTGTGCGCCTCAATCACATGGTTTTCATCAAAAGGCTCCATCATATCATAGAGGACAAAACAGCTGGAGTCCCCGCCCAGATACCATACGCCCATGGTATTATAAAGCGGCGCTAAGAGATACTCGCCCGGATATTCAAGTCCAATCCTCATCCACAGTTTCAGAAACTCTTTTTTGTGTTGCTGCAGATAATCCGCATCAAGTCCCGCCTTCACCGGATCTGAGACGAACTCCTTATATCCGAGGAGATTTTCCTCCGGAATATAGGAAAACAGCAGTTCCTTATCCGCCGCCTCCATCTCTTCCCCGTGATACACGTAGCTTCTCGCCAGCTGCTGGCAGGGAATGCTGAGCATCTCCGCCACGCTGCCCTTCCCGGCATGAAGCCCCGTCTCCAGAAGCCGGAATCCGCCCAGGCTCCCGATTATGGAAATCCCGAAAACAAGAGAAAGCTGTAAAAGAAACTTACATTTCTTCTTACGAAGCCTCATGACAGCGTATGCCACAATGAGGCAGAGGATCGTAAAACACAGTCCATAGACGGCGTTATTGCGGAAAAGTTCCATCAAGATTAAAGCCGCAAGAAAGAGCGCGCCCTTCCCCCCCTCTGTACACGCGTTTTTCCGAAACCATATCACAGACGCAGACAAACACAATCAGAAAGAGGCAGCCGAAAATCGTATCTTTCGTCGTGCTGATCCCCAGAACCGGGAAAAACGGGAACAGAAGATAGAAAGCTGCCGTCAGAAGCCACACCACCCTGGACACACGGATTTTCACCAGATAGCGTACCGCAAATGCCGCGCTCCCGGAAAGCACCGTCAGCTGGATCAGCGAATGGATGGCCAGCCCCGCCTGATAAGAACCGAAAAGTCTGTTCCCCAGTTCCAGAACACCGCCGCCAAAAAGCGTATGAATCAGCGGATGATGGGTGCTGTATTCCCCGGTGGCATACATCATCCACTGCCAGTTCATGTCGTAACAGTAAAGTCCCGGATAAAAAGCCAGAAAACAGGGAAGATACCCAACCCATGTGATCAGCCAGACTTTCAGAAAGATCCCGTTCCATTCTCTTTTCGTCCGCTCCCGCCCCAACGCTGTTCCCGTCAGGTGAAACAGCCAGAAAAAGAACGGTTCACCCGCCAGAGAAAGAACGACAGCGCTGCCCGCCATCCGGAGGACAGAAGCCGGTGTCAGTAAGACCTCTCCCCCCTGATAGAGCAGTCTCAGCCCTGTCCCCAGAATCTCCGTAAAAGCCAGAAGAACCGATACAAGAAACGCCAGAACCGCCGTCCGCCTGTCATCTTTAAAATTCCCGGCACATTTTCCCGCCATCATCACGTAAAGCAGAAATACAGCCGCCGAGATAACTCCCTTATTAAAATAGACCGTATCATACAACCCGAAAATCTCAACCAGTCCGCTGACCGCTGCCACCGCCAGAAAAGCCGCCGCGATTCTCCCGGGCAGAATTCGTTTATCACTTCCAGCTTTCATTCGATTCCTCCCGGTGTAATCTGTCCGTCATCTCCCACGATCGCCTTATACTGATCATTCATCCGGTGCAGCCGGAATTCAAATTCAATCCGGTTTTCCCGAATCATCGTCTGCAAAATAATACCGGAAAACAGCGAGAGCAGAGCCGCCATCACGCAGAAGCCGCAGACAATCAGAGTCGGGAACTGCGGCACCAGCCCGGTTTTAATATACTCAACGAGAATCGGTATAAAAAATCCGGTTGCCAAAAGAATCAACAGAAGCGCCGCCGCCCCAAAGAAGCGAAGCGGCCTGTAATCCTTATAAAGATTGAAAATCGTCTTAAGAACCCGCAGCCCGTCAGAGACCGTATTCAGCTTCGACTCACTCCCCGCCGGTCTGTCCCGGTAATCGATCACCACGTTCTTAATAAACATATTCTTATCAACCGCATGGATCGTCATTTCCGTCTCAATCTCAAACCCTTTCGAGAGAACCGGAAACGTCTTCACAAAAAGGTAGCTGAAAGCCCGGCACCCCGTCATAATGTCCTTAATCTCACTGTGAAACAGGTGGTTGATACAGGAACGCACCAGCGTATTCCCAAAATTATGGAACCGTCTCTTGTTCTCCGTAAAATAAGTGGACGACAATCTGTCCCCCACCACCATATCCACCTGATTTTCCAGCACCTCCCGGACCATCGTCCTCCCCGCCCCGGCGGGATACGTATCATCCCCGTCAATCATCACATAACACTGCGCATCAATCTCCCGGAACATCCTTCGGATCACATTTCCCTTCCCCTGCTGATGCTCATACCTCACAACCGCCCCGGCCTTTTTCGCAAGTTCCGCCGTCCCGTCCGAGGAATTATTATCATACACATAAATAACCGCCTCCGGCAGCTCTGCCTTCCAGTCCCGTATCACCTTTACAATCGTCTGACTCTCATTATAACACGGAATCAACACCGCCACTCTATCCATATATGAAACTCTCCATACAAACATTCTGATATTTTTACGTTTCCTATCATACCATTTATTTACAAAAATGTATAGATTTATTCCACATAAGCCCTCCATGATGCGGAACGGACGGAGAAATGCACATTGTCTTTATTAGGTGGCTATGACTCCGTTACGATCCGCCCTTCACTTACCCTGCCGTTGGAAAATTATAAGTGATCGCTTTTACCGTCCCCTCCTCATTCACCATCAGCCCCACCGTAAGAGGCATCTCCCCTTCATACTCAACCTCAGCAATCAATATCAGAGGAAACTTCTGGCACCATCCATTCGGAAACGCTCCCGGATTCCAGTCGAGCACCGATTCCCGTTCCAAATCATCCCATTTAAAATGGTACAGTCCCGGAATAACCGCCTCCGCCTCCTCCACGCTCATCCCGACATGCACTCCGCACTCCATTTTCACATTCTCTCCCACAACAGCATATCCACAATATTCCGGGTCAGACATTTCAGGATAAGAAAACGCATAATAAAAATAAAGAAATTCTCCATCATTAACCGTACTCCAGACTACCGGGCTTCCGCCAAACGTCCCCTCCTCTTCCACAACCGGTTCCACCGCCCGAGACACCAGCCCGTCAAAATCCGTTCCCTCCGGCTGTCTCTCAAACGCCGCCTCACTCCAGGCAATCACCGGCACCGTCCCATTCTCATTCCCACTTTCCAATGGTTCCACACCAATAGTTACATTATCTTCCTTCTCCTCATCAGCCCCCTCTGTCACCGTCTCCCCTACACTATCCGCCCCGCTCTTCATCTCACTTTCCCCGCTCACTATTTCCCCGATCGTCTCCATCTCACTCCCAGCCATCTCACTTTCCACACCACCCCCATTTCCTCTGCATCCAACAATCATCACCCCACACACCATCACAACCCAAACAAATCCTTTCATCCAATCACCTCTCCCATATATTTTTTCAAATCCCAACAAATCCCCTCCCCAAATTCCAATTCAACCTCCCATTCAATCTCCAATTCACCCTCCAATGCCTGCCCCAAAAGCCAGCTCCCCACCAATTCATC
>CAUEKH010000182.1 GCA_959018155.1 uncultured Hungatella sp. | reverse complement strand
CAGTCCCGTCTGTTGAGTGCATACAGAATGCTGTATGAAGTAGAGTGGTACCACGTGGATAATCCCCGCGTCTCTATCGTTGTCACGGAGTGTGATGATAAGGAGAAGCGGGATTTTTTATTGAAGGAGGAAAGACTGTTATGGCAGCACCATACAATCACAGCGCCATTGAGAAGAAGTGGCGCGAGAACTGGGAGAAGCATCCCATCAATGTCAATGACGGCAAAAAGCCGAAATATTACTGTCTCGATATGTTCCCGTATCCGTCAGGAAGTGGTCTTCATGTAGGACACTGGAGAGGATACGTAATTTCCGATGTCTGGAGCAGATACCAGATTTTAAAGGGCCATTACGTAATCCATCCCATGGGCTGGGATGCGTTTGGACTTCCCGCTGAGAACTATGCGATCAAGATGGGCGTCCATCCGGCAAAGTCCACAGCCGAGAATGTGAAGAATATTAAGCGCCAGATCAATGAGATTGCGGCAGTTTACGACTGGGATATGGAAGTCAACACGACAGACCCGGAGTTCTATAAATGGACGCAGTGGATTTTCGTACAGATGTTCAAGAAGGGCCTGGCCTATGAGAAGGAGTTCCCGATTAACTGGTGTCCTTCCTGTAAGACGGGACTTGCCAATGAAGAGGTAGTCAATGGCTGCTGTGAGCGCTGCGGCACTCCGGTGACGAAGAAAAATTTAAGACAGTGGATGTTAAAGATCACCGCTTACGCAGACCGCCTGTTAAACGATCTCGATAAGCTGGACTGGCCGGAAAAAGTAAAGAAGATGCAGACCGACTGGATCGGCAAATCTTACGGTGCGGAAGTTGATTTTAAGGTCGACGGACGTGAGGACAAGATCAGAGTTTATACGACAAGACCGGATACGCTCTACGGTGCGACCTTCATGGTACTGGCGCCTGAGCACGCTCTGGCAGCGGGGCTTGCCACTCCGGAAAATAAAGAAGCAGTCGATCAGTATATCTTTGACGCTTCCATGAAGTCCAATGTGGATCGTCTTCAGGATAAAGAAAAGACAGGCGTATTTACAGGAAGCTATGCCATCAACCCGTTAAGCGGCGCGAAGGTTCCGATCTGGCTGTCAGATTACGTTCTGGCCGATTACGGAACGGGCGCTATCATGTGCGTACCGGCTCATGACGACCGTGACTTTGAGTTCGCTAAGAAATTTAATCTCCCAATCGTGCAGGTTATCGCAAAGGACGGCGTGGAGATTGAAAATATGACAGAGGCCTATACAGAGGCGAGCGGTACCATGATTAATTCCGGTGAGTGGAACGGCATGGAATCTTCTGTCCTTAAGAAAGAAGCGCCGGCCATGATTGAGGCCAGAGGCTTAGGTAAGAAGACTGTCAACTACAAGCTTCGCGACTGGGTATTCTCCAGACAGCGTTACTGGGGCGAGCCGATTCCGATTATCCACTGTCCGCACTGCGGCAACGTGCCGGTGCCGGAGGATCAGCTTCCGTTAAGACTGCCTGAGGTGGAGAGTTATCAGCCAACCGGTACGGGAGAGTCTCCACTGGCAGCGATTGACGAGTGGGTGAACACCACCTGTCCGGTCTGCGGCGCGCCGGCTAAGAGAGAGACGAATACCATGCCACAGTGGGCCGGCTCTTCCTGGTATTTCCTGCGCTATGTGGACAGCCACAACAGCGAAGAACTCGTTTCCCGCGAGAAGGCGGACAAATATCTGCCGGTTGATATGTATATCGGTGGTGTGGAGCACGCGGTACTCCATCTTTTGTACTCCAGATTCTACACGAAGTTCTTATGTGATATTGGAGCCATTGATTTCGATGAACCATTTAAGAAGCTGTTCAATCAGGGTATGATCACCGGAAAGAACGGAATCAAGATGAGTAAGTCGAAAGGAAATGTGGTTTCACCGGATGATCTGGTTCGTGATTACGGCTGTGACTCCTTAAGAATGTATGAACTTTTCGTGGGACCGCCGGAACTGGATGCAGAGTGGGATGACAGAGGAATCGAGGGCGTCAGCCGTTTCTTAAACCGTTTCTGGAATCTGGTCATGGACAGCAAAGACAAGAACATTGAGCCGACGAAAGAGATGATTCGTCTTCGTCATAAACTTGTATTCGATATCGAGCAGCGTTTCAACCAGTTCAGCTTAAATACGGTTATTTCCGGATTCATGGAATATAACAATAAGATGATTGAAATGGCCAAGAAGACGGGCGGTATTGATAAGGAGACACTGGAAACCTTCGTCGTACTGATTGCCCCGTTTGCCCCGCATATCGGCGAGGAACTGTGGGAGCAGTTAGGCCACACGGATTCCGTTTTCCACGCTCAGTGGCCGGAATGTGACGAGGAAGCCATGAAGGAAGATGAGATCGAGGTTGCCGTTCAGGTAAATGGAAAGACCCGTGCTGTTGTGAAGCTTCCGGCAGATGTGTCGAAGGAAGACGCAATCGAGGCTGGTAAGGCTCTGATTCCTGATAAGATTACGGGAACGATTGTGAAAGAGATTTACGTTCCAGGCAGAATTATCAATATTGTATGTAAATAAAACGTGTATCATGTGATACCCCTTAAACAGATAAGGTTATAGCCAAGTCTGTTTAAGGGGTGTTTTTTATTTCTAAATCACAGTTTTCTCCAGTAAAGGAAACACGGGAGGGCAGAGGAAGCCGGTTTTATTTTGAAGTAAATAGTTTGACAAATAACTAACAAATAAATAAAATATCTGAAAATATTGACATTATGCTATGGGGATAGTATGATAAAATCAGGAACAATTCGATAGTTTTGAGATAAGGAGGGCTTTTATGGAACAGACGAATGTTGGTTACCCGTTATTATTGCTGAATAATGAGACGCTGGCTTACATACTGGGAGATGGGGATTATCGGTTTGCAAACCTGACGTTCGATGAGGCTAAGGCAATCCTTGATATGAACGCGGAAGAAGATATTGTAAAATGTTTTGAGAATGCAGAACTGGAGGAAGCGATTTATCAGTATCTTGATATTGAGCGGAGAGAATTTCAGTACATGCCTGTCAGAGAGATGAATGTTGGGCAGGATGCGATAGCGTTTAAGCTTTATATTACGCCGTCGGGGACACAGCCCATTATTCTGGGGGAAGGAGGAGAACAGGCGAAGAAGATCAGGAATGTGTATATTTACTGTCAGCATGTAGTCCGTTTAAAATAGCGGGAAATAAATGACAAAGAGGGCCATACCGTGTATAATGGCAGCAGAGAGTGAGAATCGGAGGAAGAGAAGATGAGACGATATCAAAAGTATCTGCTGGCCATGGCCGGTCTGGTCCTTTTTGGCGTTTTCGGGGGCGGCAAAATGGTATCATACGGAGAAGAGCAATATGGAGGAGAGCAGTACAGGGGAGAACAGTACAAAGAAGAGCAATCCGGGGAAGAGCAGTTCGGAGAAGAACAATCCGGAGAAGAGCAATACGGACCAGGCGTGGCGCTCAGGAGGTCAGAGGACCAGGAGAAAATTCAGAAACTGGAACTTGAGGAAGATGTGACCAGCGTGATATACGTCCGGGCCGATGAGAGGGAGTCGTCGGAGGTAACTGTCTCATTTCACACAAAGGGTACAGCAGGTTCCTGGAACGAAGAATTCTCTGTTTCCGGTCTGTGTGGGCGAAATGGCAGCACCACCAAAAAAGCAGAAGGTGATGGGAAGACTCCTCTGGGGACATACCGTTTTACGATGGCCTTCGGGACGGAAGAAGATCCGGGCAGTCTCTTTCCGTACCACACACTGACAAAGTATGATTACTGGGTGGATGACCAGGAAAGCAGTCATTATAATAAGCTGGTGGATGTCAGAAAGGTGGAGAAAGACTGGAAGTCAGCAGAGGCGATGGCCTCGATACTCCCGCAATACAGATACGGACTGGCTTTGGATTATAATGGAGATTGTACTCCTGGAAAAGGGTCGGCCATATTTCTGCACTGTATGAAGGAGGGGGATACCGGAACCTCGGGCTGTATTGCAATTCCCGAAGATACCATGAAATACCTGATTACCGTGGCGGATGAAAACACCAGAATTGTAATCGATTCCGGTATCGGTCAGGGAGAAAGCTGACACCTGTTATTTTCGTTTTGATAAGTTTTTGGAAATCATGCGGAGCGTATCGATCCGCTTTCGTTCCGCAGGACTCATGGCGGAACTCATGATGGAGACGAGGAGATCGGTCTCCTGGTCGGAAAACTGGAGGCCTTTTTCACTGGCCTCCAAATTGAGGCTTAAGAGGGTGGACATCAGCTGGTCCCGCGGCGTCTGTTCCACTTTTGCCGCAAATTCGGTGAGGAGAGAGAGCTTTTCCTGGCTCATTTCTTTTAATCGGGGGTCCTGTTTCCAATTACTGTTCATAGAGAATGTTTCCTTTCCTGTTTCAGTGTAGTTAAGTGGACTTGTGGCCATCTGTTGCCAGACCATCTGCTGTCGGGCCATCGTGCTATCAGTCCATCGTGTTGCCAGCTCATCTATCAGGTCATCTGCTGCATGGCGGACATCATCATCTGCATGGTTTCCAGCTTCGACTGCTGTTCCGGTGGCATAAAGTTTTTCAGCTGTTCCAATGGCATACGGCCAAAGGGACTGCCGGACTGGTGGCGTTTCTCCGGCTGACGGTAGCCATTTTCCGGTGGTTCCGGGTCATGCACGGTGGAGTCGGGGACGGTTTCCGCATAGGCGCCCGCCAGCTTGAAACCCTGGAAGAAATTGATGATTAAGTCGATAAAGTCCTGCTCGCGGGGGCTTCCAAAGGGTTTGATGGTATTGAGCATCTCAAGAGGGGAGGCGGATCGTCCGGTCCGTTCTCCGGCGGAACAGATTCCCATGGAGGCCACCTCTTCATTTTCAAATAAATCGACGGTGCGGCGCAGTTCATTAAATTTCACATAGAGGGAGATGAAGCGCTGTTCCGGTACGTTCATATAGGGAAGGGCGGCTTTCATCATCTGAAGGTGATTGTCGCCAATCAGGGAATCCAGGTCATTTGCCTGTACGTTCTGTTCACTGTTCATTATGTAACCTCACTTTTTCCCGCGGCCGCATGTTACCTGGTATTCTGACAGGGGCAGACGGTATTTTGCTGACTTTGGGTACTTTTCTTGTTGACAATATATGCGGACGCATATATTAGTATTACAGGAGAGTGATAACAATGAGAAATCGTTTGATAATAGAAGGCAATGCGGTGTATGAGATTGACGAGGAGTGTATGAAGAGGAAACAGGGGCAGGGTCCCGGGAAAAGTTATCCGGGGAAGAACCCGCTTGCGTCTCCGGGGCAGGAGAAAAACAGGGAAGCACAGAGGCTGTAAATTTAACTTATGTGCTTTACACAACTTACCGTAAAAGAAAAGGCTGCGTCCGATGAGGGACGCAGCCTTTTGTGGAGATTAACAGCAGAAGCCGCTTCCACCGCCGCAGCAGCACAGAAGAAGGATAATCCAGATGAAATCACATCCGTTGTTTCCTCCGCAGCCGTTATGTTCGAAGAAGCCGCCACCGCCGCCACAGCAGCACAGGATCAGGATGAGCCAGATTATGTTACATCCACTTCCTCCGTTCCCACATTCACAGCCGCATCCACACCCACAATTTGTTGCTGCTAAATCACTCATACTAAGTTCCTCCAAAATAAATTGTTTACACTTAAATGTATGTTGCCCTGCTTGGCTCTGTTTCCATATTTTTCGTAAAATTTTAGAATTCCTGTGATTGAACTTATCCCATTGTTGTGTATAATTAGTATCAGACATAAAAGAGAGGGGAAATTATGGAAAAATTATATTATCACGTTCCGTATGTAAAAAATTTCGA
>CAUEKH010000181.1 GCA_959018155.1 uncultured Hungatella sp. | reverse complement strand
TGTGCGGCGGCAGATAGATCATGATATGGCTGATAAGAAACATCCCGATACCGCCGATTACCATATAAGGCCGGAATTTTCCCCACCGCGAATTGGTGCGATCGACTACCATCCCCATGCCTACATCGGTAAATGCATCCCAAATCCTGAATATTGTAATAAAGGATCCGGCCAGAATCACACTGAATCCAACGATATTCGTTAAATAATAAGAAATATAACCGGTAAAACTAATATAAATATTGACTGCAATACACAGCGTCCCTGCCAGGATCAGCTGAAACAGGGTTGACCTTTTTCCTTCATTTTCATGACTCATAACAGTACCTCTCCTCTTACATTTTATCTTTTTTGAAACCGTTTTCTACACTCCTCGATCAGGGCAAAATGATTGGCGCCTTCCGCGATTTTCTGACGTATCTCTTCTTCATATTCCTCCGGAACATACCGTTTTACCCTGGCCCACGTCATTTCCGGGCTGAATCTTTGATCGTAGTCATACGGGACCACGTCGCTGGTTCTCATCAGCCACATCATCAGCTGATTTCGCAGCTGTTCTTTTTCCTGCTGAAATTCACGATTGTCCACCTGATTTACCAGTTCCTCCGGGTCGCGGAGTAAATCATAGAACTCATCTTCCCCATTAATTCTGGCAATGTACTTCCAGCATTTCGTCCGGATCATATACCCCTTTGCGTGCGCCTCCGGATCCGTCTGCGCAGAGTGGCGCGGCCAGTAGGGATAAAAGACGGGTGTCCCGTTCGGCCCGTTTGCGTGGAATTCGTCACAGTGGATCTCATTTTCCAGGCGCCCTCCTTCCGCACAGACAAAGCTACGGTTTTCCAGCTGGCGGCTGCCTGCCACGCTGCGCAGGGATCTGCCAAACTGGCTGTGATTCGGCCTCACACCGGCATAATCCATGGCAGTCGCATAGAAATCCACCAGTTCTACCAGGGCATCTGAAATTCCCGGATCCACCGTCTCCCCGAAGGGAGGCTTGATAAGAAACGGGACATTCATCAGGCAGTCCTCGAAGGTATTCTGTGCCTTCTCAGACAATCCGTAATCTCCGGTATAATCCCCATGATCGGAAAAAAAGAAGATTGCCGAATTGTCGTATTCCCCGGCTTCTTTCAGTGCGTGACACAGCCTTTCAAACATGGCGTCCACTTTCATGCACATCCCAAGATAACACGCGCGAAGTTCATTCCAGTCTTCCTCCGTGTAGCCTGCAAGGCCCTGTTTCTGCCGGATAAGTGCTTCTATTTTCGGTTTTCCCTTTCCATTTTCAGGTCTGATCCGCGGCTTCATTTTCTGGCGGTCCACCGCTGAATAGTAGGGTTCCTCCACCTGATAGGGCGGATGCGGATTCTGCAGGCCTAAAAAGAGGCAAAACGGCTGGTTCTCCGGCCGATTCCGGATAAATGCAATCGCAGCATCCAGATCTTCGTCATCTGAACCGTAATTTCTTCCCTGCTCATCTAAAAGCAAACGGCCTCCAAACATGGAATAGTAGTTTTTGCTGCCCGGTTCCCCCTTAAGATCCCGCTCTGTTCCCGGCGGGACCGGCGCTTCTCCGCCGTAATAGATTTCCGTGGCGTGTTCATGAAGCAGCCCCGGTATCTGTCCGGCAATGAGATCATTTCTGGCATTCATCCAGACGTAATATCCGGAATCCTTCAATTCTTTGAACAGGCTGCTCTCCCCCTCTCTGAGTAAGTAACTCATGGTGCGATGCCCGTGAACATGGGGATACAGCCCCGTCGTAAAACTGCACCGGCTCGGAACGCAGACCGGGTTCTGGCAAAAAGCATTTTTAAATGAAATGCCTTCTGTTCTGGCGAATTCATCCAGAAATGGCGTGACAGCCGCCGGATTTCCTAAATGCCCCATACTGTCAGCCCGCATCTGATCCGGGTTAAAAATAATAATATTAGGTCTTTTCATTTTTCCCTCCCTCGTCTCTGTTTTGATACCATGATTATACAAACTGTTTTCTTATTTTCATTGTCCCATTTTGATATAAATATCGTATTTTTGACGTATTTTTGTGAATTTACACAAAAAAACTGCTCCATTTTATTTGGAACAGTTTCTTTTACACCATTCAGTTGTGGTCATCCCCGTCATATTTTTAAATACATGGCAGAAGTGAGCAGTACTTTTATACCCGGTCCTCTCTGCCGCCGCTGCCACAGGCAGTCCCGTTCTGAGATAACTCTGTGCGCGTCTGATTCGTATTTCATTCAGCAGACTCGCGAAGCTGCATCCGCATTCCTTTTTTATCAACCTCGATAAATACTCATAAGATACGCTGCTAAACTCCGCCAGCTGATTAAGGCGGATCTCCTCTGACAGATGCGTTTCTATATAGGAAATACAGCTTCTCACAATGGTTCCGTACCGATTCAGCCTGTTTTCTCTTACTTTTCTGCAGTATATCTGAGGAATTTCACGCCTCAGCTGATACAACTCAACGATATCCTTCGCCCGCTCAATTTTAGCCGCAAAGTCGGCGCAGAGACTTCTGATGTATACGACCGACACTCCGCCTTCCTCAGCAGCCCTGCTTGAGAGTGTATTCATCACCAATGTCAGATTCTTTTCCTTCCTGAGACCATTTCCCACCTCATAATGTCCCGGCTCGGAAAAGAACCTCTTCTCCTGCAAATCATTTAAGAATTCTATATCGCCATTTTTAACAGCCGTCGAGCAGTTTTTTTCAAACATTGCGTTATTGAGAATTGCCACATCGTCGCTATAACAGATTGTTTCCTCCAGCGTCAGAAGTTCCTTCTCTTCCAGCCGCTCATAATTCACTTCATAAGCAGTCACAGCCGGCTCTGCGACCATCGAAAACAGCGGCAAAAATCCCTCCAGTTCTTCCATGGAATACTGCCGCAATTCTTTTTCCACAAACCGGCTGTTGTCGCCTTTTAAGTGGAAAGGCCCTACGATGAGAAAATAACTTTCCCCGTTCAACTCGATGAACTTTGAAAAAAAAGTCAGGTCCCTTTTCGTGGCAATCAGTGTCTTATTCTCCAGATTTTCCGATTTTTTCCGTTCAAATAAGTAATCCGTGAATTGGTTTACCCCCTGCTTCCACCGTTCCTTCCTCTGTCCTTCCTCCATATGCCTCTGAAAATGGCAGGCGTCTTCCCTCTCCATTGTGATTAAGTAAATATCCATCTGGCTTAGTGCGTGCAGCCGTTTTAAATAGTTTTTATAGTGTTCCATTCATGCCTCCACGATTCCAATTCGGCAAAAGTAATTCCGACCTTCTGTAATACTAACAGTTTACTATAAAATCGTAAATATTTCATCTCTTTATAATTATGGCGTATTCGACTGGAATTTCTGGCGGGAAGTCAGTCAGAACGGCGGCTTAGCCGGTGACCATGGGGATGAGTTTCAAAAAAAGAGGCTGTGAAAATAGAGTTAAACCTGATATGCCCCACTTTCACAGCCCTGCTTTTCTTTTATTTACTTTTTACACTGTCTGATCTATCCTTTATCTGCTTTTCCTTTATCTGCTTTACCCTTTATCTACTTTTCCCTTTATCTGCTTTTCCCTTTATCTGCTTATTCCTTTATCTGCTTATTCCAATCCTCTTTCTACACTCCCGGTCCCACTTCTTTATTCCCGTTACTTCCTGGTGTTACGCCCGGGCCTTTTCCCGGACCATCCGGGGCTTTCGTTCCCGCCTCTGCATTCTCCGGCGTCTTCGTCGGTTCCGGCCCAGCTGCCGGTCCCGGTCCATTCGGTGTTTCCGGTTCCTTCGTTGGTCCCGGTCCATTCGATGGATCCGGCGCCTTCGTCGGTTCCGGCGCTTTCGTTGGCTCCGGCGCCTTCGTCGGTTCCGGTGCCTTCGTCGGTTCCGGTGCCTTCGTCGGCTCCGGCGCACTTGTCGGCTCCGGCGCTTTCGTCGGTTCCGGCGCAGCCGTCGTCTCCGGTGCTTTCGTCTCCGGTGCCGTCGTCTCCTCCGGCTTCGGCTTACCCGAAGCATTCGATGTCGTCTTCGACTCCGTCCCCTCCAAGTGGTAGCAGAGCACCGGCGTGCCAGACGATATATTCTCAAATATCTTCTGTGCCACGGAATGAGGCAGATTCACGCAGCCATGGGAACCCCCTGTCTTGTAGATCGTCCCTCCGAAGCTGGAACGCCACGTAGCATCGTGCAGTCCAATTCCCCCGTTAAATGGCATCCAGTAATCTACCGGGGTTTTGTAATCTTCCCCCTTTAAAACCGCATCCTTCTGCTTATAAGTCAGCGGATAAACACCTGCCGGAGTAGCCCAGCCCTTCGATTCATTTCCCGAAACGAAGTCCGAATCCACCACAAGCTTTCCGTCTTTATAGTAATAGAGATGCTGTGCCGTCAAGTTGATCTCCACATACGTATTCCCATAATCATTCTCACCATGGCTGGCCGCCTTCTGCTTATAGACAGGCTCCCTGGTCTGGCTCTCCCCTGACCGGATAATGGCAGCCAGTTCATCCGCCTCCGCAGCCTGGTCGATTCTCCAGCCATAGCTTCCTCCCTTGATCTTGACAGTCTGGCCGTACGATGTCTTCAAAGTCTTGGCTCTGTTATATGTATCGTGCCTTGCAGCCATATCCTGCACATATTCCGTGACTTTTCCGCTGCTTAGATAGACCCCGCCGTCTCCGCCGACTTCCACCCAGTCCTTGATGGTGTCGCCATTAAGCACCTCCCTCTTATCGCCAAAGGTATAGGTAACCGTCGTATTCACAAGCTTATTTAAGGCCTCCATCCGGCTGATCAGCGCCTCGTCGTCCTCCGTCACCGCAGGTTTCGCATAAGCTTCCAGTTCCTCTAAAGAAATCTCTCCCTTCAGATTCATGATCGCCTCGCCAATCCCGTCTCTGACCTTCTGCCTGTCCAGTCTGGTGCCCTCCACGGCCGGAACGATACTGTATCCGCTGCCGGACACGTAATCAGACAAATAAGCATCCTGCGGTTCTTCAACCAGGGATTCATCAAAGCACTTCATTGCGTCAATCACACTCTCCAGCTTCCCCGCATCATACTGAATCATGGTCGCAATCTCGAATTCCTGAGATTCCTTCCGATGCTTCAGCCATTCCATCGGGTTCTGCTGTGCCAGCAGTTCTTCCAGACTGCCGTCAAATACAGACTCCAGCCCCACGGCCTCCCCGCTAATCTCCTCCTGCTGCTCTCCCCGTTCCTTCACGGTCAGCACGTACCCGTCGATTCCGGCGCTGATAAGCTCTTTCACTTCATCCACCGTCTTCTCTGAAGCGTCGATTCCATTGATCGTTGTATTGGGGAAAAATACGGTCCGGTACTGTTTCCCTGCCTGTATATAAATAATCGCTGTCGCTGCGGCCGCTATTACGACCGTACAGCCTCCAAGAGCCGCCCAGAACTTCACTCCCAGCGGCTTTTTCTTTCTGCTGCGTGGTTTCTCTCTCTCCATTAATTCCTACCTCTTTACCATAGTATTCCCTATTATAACGCACAGCACCGGAGTCTGTCCAACCATTTTATAGTAAGATTTTATGACTTTTTTATTACGATAAAAGCAGCCCGGCCACGCCAGAAAAAATCTGGCGCAGACCGGGCTGCTCATTTACTATTATTGAAATCCTGGCAGTTCCTTCATTCCCTGCCGATTATTTGATTCTCTGGCAGTTCTTTCATTCCCTGCCGATTATTTGCGCTTCTGCCAGTTCTTACATTTCCCGCCGTTCACTTGATTCTCTGCATCCATTCAATCCCCTGCCGGCTTTATCCTGCCTTCTTTAACCGCCTTCACAAAAATAGGGGCAAGTTCCGGGTCGAACTGTTTTCCCGCCTGAGAAAGAATTTCATTTAATG
>CAUEKH010000180.1 GCA_959018155.1 uncultured Hungatella sp. | reverse complement strand
CCATTTTCTTCCTCCCCGTCATCCCGTCTGCCACGGCCTCCTGATAGAGACAATCGTCCGATACGCCGGATTATCGCTGACCTTAATCCCCGACTTTGCAGAGCTGGCATGGACAATCTTCCCATCTCCGATATACATTGCCACATGACCCGCATAGCAGACCAAATCCCCCGGTTCCATCTCATCATAAGGGATTTCCGTCCCAAAATGCGCCTGTTCTGCGGAAGTACGCGGAATACTGACTCCAAAATGGCGGTACACCGACTGCGTAAACCCGGAACAGTCCGTCCCCTTCGTCAGGCTGGTCCCCCCATACACGTAAGGGTTTCCCACAAACTGAAGCCCATAATCAGCCACCTTCCGTCCAAATTCCGTCCCGCCGCTGCTTTTCACCACCCGCTGCCCATCCTGTTCCTTATCCTGCTCCCGATCCGCTTCCCCCGGCAGTCCCATTTCCCCCGACTGTCCCGAATCCGTCAGCGAATCCCCGGCTTTCAACCGTTCCTCTTCCCTCCGTCTCTCCTCATCTCTCCGCCTGGCCTCTTCCCTGCGCCGTTCTTCCTCAGCCCGCAGCCGTCCGATCTCCTCATTCTTCTTCCTGATCACTTCCGCCAGTTCCCCGGCCTCCCGTTTCGCCACTTCCAGTTTTCTGTCAAAATCCGACACTTCCGTTCGTTTCAGACGAATCACAGTCTGAAGTCTTACCATTCCCTCCTCATACTCCTGTTTCATTTCCCCCATCTCGGCCCTCTGTTCCTCCAGCGCCGTCTTCCGTCTCAAAACCTCGTCCTTAATCCTCTCATACCCGACAATCAATTCCCGGTCATACTCATACAACCGTTCAAAATATTCCGTTTCAACAATCAGATTCCCAACACTTTCCGCCTTCAGAAGAATATCAAGATATGTAACATCGCCCTCCTCATAGACATACTGAATCCGTTTCTTCAAGATCCCATACTGTCTCTCCTGAGCATCTCTGGCCTTCCGATACTCCCCTTCCGCCGTCACAATCCGTGCCTCCAGCGTCTCCATATCCCCTTCCAGCAGTTCCATTTCCGCCATCAACCCCGTCAAATCCCGATCCAGTCCCAGAACCTGAGAAGCCACGTCCTCTCTTCCCCGTTCCAGTTCCCCAATCCGTTCCTCCGCCTCAGCCCTTCTCACCTCAGCCTCCGCTCTCTCCCTCTCCTTTTCCGCAACCGTATCCCCATAAGCCCCACAAGCCATTCCCAACACCAACCCAGCACAAATCCCCCCAAAAACCACCCCGCGCCCCCATTCCCGAACGCCTCTTCCGTATCTCCCCCAGTATCTCACCTCAACCATTTTATCCTGTCATCCACCCTCATTCCCCCAAAAAGTTACATCCCAAAATCACACATAACACCAGTATACCACAAATGTAACCAAAAAAAAAGGCATCCCAAGGCGCCCAAAAATTCCAATCCCAAACCAATCCTAAACTCCCCAAAATCCCACCCCTCTCCAACTCCCCAGCCCCTCTCCCCCTACTCCCGAGATCCCCCAGCCCCCGGCGAGCGCACGTGAGGGGAGACAGGCTCCAGGGGGTGCAGGCTTTTTGTATTCCAGTGTCCGCCATTTCGGATACTCGTCATGCAAAATGTGGGCAGATGTCGGACACACGCATTACGTGTCCGAGCAGCTGCCCACATTTTACATGGCGAGTAGGAGAATTGGCGAACACGGAATACAAAAAGCCTGCACCCCCTGGAGCCGTTTCTCCCCTCACGTGCGCTCGTCGGGGGCGTATCTCCTTTTTACTCCCCACCCGGCCCATCGCGCCTTGGCCGTGAAGACTCCGGCAGCGGTTCCACATAAGCCCTATTTCTATAAGATTCCGTATCAATCTCCGGCACATCACCATCGCCGTAATCATCTTCCTTCGGTTTATACTCCAGCATCTCGTCCATCTCCATCAGCCCTCCATCTGTCTTCCAAGGAATCCTGCCGCCGTAGTGGCAAGCTTCATCTCCATATCACCAAATCTGGCTCTCGGTTCCCGGCTCAGCAGAGCCACCGCACCGATCGCGTCTCCCTCACAGATAATCGGGGCGACCACCTGAGCCGTCACGCCCTCCAGCACGTCTCCCGTCAGCGGAATAAATGCCTTATCATCCTTTCCGGCCATCACGACCGTCCTGTCATTAATGATATTTTCCAGCTGTTTACTGATGGTCTTCTGGAGTAACTCCTTCTTGGAACCTCCCGATACCGCAATAATCTGATCGCGGTCACTGATGCAGACGGTAAGTCCCGTGGTCTGGGCCATGGCGTCGGCATACTGAGCGGCAAAAGCCGTCAGTTCAACCATCGGCGAGTATTTCTTTAAAATAATCTCTCCCTCCCGGTCGGTAAATATCTCCAGAGGAGT
Organism: uncultured Hungatella sp.; assembly: GCA_959018155.1. Lineage (GTDB taxonomy): Bacteria > Bacillota > Clostridia > Lachnospirales > Lachnospiraceae > Hungatella. Next base: position 3,480 of record CAUEKH010000180.1, on the reverse strand, counting down.
CCCCTCTCTCAAACGAAGTGTTCTTCTGATTTCTTTTGGAATCACTACACGGCCAAGGTCATCAATTCTTCTTACAATACCTGTTGCTTTCATATAAAACTCCTCCATGGTGTACAATTTGATATCGCTGATACTATTTTGCTACGAACTCTGAGATTTATACTCATACCTGCCATATTTCTCAAGATATTCCTGCCGCCTGTTTCATAAAACACTAAGTTTTTTTACCAAACTGGTTCCCTTGTTCGGGTCAAAAAAAAGTTCGGAAGCAGAAAATTCTGCTCCCGAACTTTTCATGAATTCATGAGATTTTGTTTAAGCATGCCCTGCAACAGCCGAATCTTAACTATCCCTCGAATCAGAACACCCCTTCCATGACCCTCGGTGACACATCTTTTGAAGTACAGACATACCCCTCATGTTCCACCTTTGCAGCCGTACTGTCAGGAATGGGAGCTACAAACCGGTTTTCAAACGAACCGTTCCGCTGGATTGTCAGCTCATCCGAAACTCTCTGCAGAAGATACATACCTAAAACGTCCATAGTTACCACCTTTCTCCCAATACAAACAATGTTAATGGAAATAAAGCATGCAACAGGGATGCAAAATCCTCTCTTCTCTTAATACATTATACCACAAAGTAGGCAAATATCAACTAGCGACAAATTAATTTTTTATAAATACTTTTCTTAATTATTAACCTTTTTCTGTCAATTTCAACAGTTGTTTTAAGAGGTCTTCCGCCTGGCCTGTCATTCCGTCCACCGTCTGATCCTTCTTCCTGTCAAGAAGCGTAAAATACGGTTCCTCCGCCATATGGAACTTCAAATTCCCATGATACGCCTCCACCAGAGCCGGAATTCCCGCAGTGTTCAGTCTCGCCTTCTGGTACATGGTCAGACGAACCTCCTGGCTGTTAATATTAACCTCCGTCACATACGCCTGATGGCCTAAGGCTTTCAGCCCCGCGACTCTTAAGAGATTGTCAACCGGCTTTGGAATCTCGCCGAAGCGGTCCATCAGTTCATCCAGCATATCCATGTATTCCTCTTCATTTTCAATCCCGGAGATGCGCTTATAGATATCCAGCTTCTGATATTCATTCTTAATATAAGAAGTGGGGATATAGGCGTCGATGTCGCAGTCCACCACAGTCTCGTAGGTGTCCTCCTCCCTCCGTTTTCCTCTCAATTCCAGGACCGCCTGGTTTAACAGTTTACAGTACAAATCGTAACCGACCGCCTCCATATGGCCATGCTGTTCGGCGCCTAAGACATTTCCCGCCCCGCGGATCTCCAAATCCCGCATGGCAATTTTGATACCGGAACCCAGTTCCGTGAACTCCCGGATGGCCTGAAGACGTTTCTCCGCCTCCTCCCGAAGCAGCTTATCCCGCCGGTACATGAGAAATGCGTAGGAGGTGCGGCTGGAACGCCCCACACGCCCCCGCAGCTGGTAGAGCTGGGATAAGCCCATGTGGTCCGCATCCTGGATAATCATGGTGTTGGCGTTGGGGATGTCAAGCCCCGTCTCAATGATGGTGGTGCACACCAAAACGTCAATCTCTCCGTTGACGAAATCAAACATAATCCGCTCCAGCTGGTGCTCGTGCATCTGTCCGTGGGCGAACACGACCGCGGCCTCCGGCACCAGCTTCGCGATATGGTCAGCCACCTCGTCAATGTTATTGACCCGGTTATAGACATAGTATACCTGCCCGCCCCGCGCCAGTTCCCTGTGGATGGCCTCGCGTATCATTTCGTCGTTGTACTCCATAACATACGTCTGGATGGGCGTACGGTCCACCGGCGGCTCTTCTAAGACACTCATGTCCCGGATTCCCACAAGGCTCATGTGAAGCGTACGCGGAATCGGTGTGGCGGTTAAAGTCAGGACGTCGACATTTTCCTTTAATTTCTTGTACTTCTCCTTGTGCGCGCAGTCGAACCGTTCTTCCTCGTCGGTGCTCAGGCGGACCAGTTCCTTCAACTGCACATCCTTTGACAGAACCCGGTGGGTTCCAATCACGATATCCACCATGCCGCGCCTTAAATCCTCCAGAGTTTTCTTCACCTGCGCCGGAGTCCTGAAGCGCGACATTAAATCGACCCGCACCGGGAAATCCTTCATCCTTTGGATAAAGGTATTGTAATGCTGCTGGGCCAGAATCGTAGTGGGGACCAGGTAGACCACCTGTTTCCCGTCCTGGACGGCCTTAAACGCGGCGCGGAGGGCGATTTCCGTCTTGCCGTAACCCACGTCGCCGCAGATCAGGCGATCAATAATTCTCCGGCTCTCCATATCCTTCTTGGTGGCCTCGATGGCGTCCAGCTGGTCGTCCGTCTCCTCGTAGGGAAACATTTCCTCAAACTCCTTCTGCCATACGGTGTCCGGCCCGTACTGGAACCCCTCCGTCTCCTGTCTCGCCGCGTAAAGCCGGACTAAATCCTTTGCGATTTCCTTAACCGCTCCCTTTACCCGGCTCTTCGTCTTGTTCCACTGATCGCCGCCGAGACGGTTGAGTTTCGGCTTCTTCGCCTCAGAGCCGGCGTATTTCTGGATTCCGTCCAGCCTGGTTGCCGGCAGATAGAGATTGCCCCCGTCGCCGTACTCGACCTTCAAGTAATCCTTGATTACGCCATCCTGCTCGATTTTCTCGATTCCGCGGTAGATGCCGAGGCCGTGATCCTCGTGAACCACGTAGTCGCCCACAGCCAGATCCGAGAAGTTCTGGATCTTCGTCCCCTCATAGGAGGTCTTCTTCCTCTTCCGCTTCTTTTTCTCCACGCCGAACATATCGCCTTCGGTGATTACGATGAATTTGATCATCGGATACTCGAAGCCGCGGTGGAGGTTGCCGTACGTCACCAGAATCTCTCCCGGCCTGACTGCCGCCTCCGAATTTCCCTCGTCCGGGCAGTAAGCGCGCAGGTCATACTCCCGCAAATCGCTGGCGAGACGGCTGGCGCGCGTCCTCGACGCGGAAAGCAGGATCACCCGGTAGCCCTCCCGCTTCCACCTGGTTAAATCCTTAATCAGAAGTTCAAATCCGTTCTGATAGGAATTCACATTTTTGACGGAAAGCGCGTATCTCTCATTGACAGCAAAGCCGGAAAGCTTCTGCTCCAGACCCGTCAAATACGCCGTGGTCCCGGTCTGTGCCATGGCCATCATTTCCTTTGCCGGATAAAGAAGGTTTGTCTGGCCCGGAAGCAGATAGCCGTGTTCTAAACGGTTCACCATGCTTTCGCGAAATTCCGCCTCTACCGTCGCCCCCTTCTCCTTCAGCCGTTCCGGTTCATCCAGATATACAATGGTATCTTCCCTGGGAAAATAGTGGAAAAAGGACACGCTCTCCTGACAGAAATACTCGATATAGCTGTCCAGCCCATGCTGTTTCCAGCCCTCCCGAAGCCCGTCAAGCAGCTCTGCGATAATCGAGCGGATGCGCGCCGCTTCCTCTGTCTTATGCTGATTT
>CAUEKH010000179.1 GCA_959018155.1 uncultured Hungatella sp. | reverse complement strand
CTAGAGATGGCACAAGGCAGAATCACATCACCATAACTGCTCACCGCGCCATAATTCATACTGGTAATGAGTACAACCCTGGCACCATGTTCCCGCAGCCACGAAATCATGGTTGCCGCAACCTTAGAATACCTTGGAAATAAATAGGCAATACACACATCGTCTTCTCCGGCCCCGACAATTTCCTCCGGATAGATCATTCCTATAGACTGAATCAGATTGACATGCTTTTTAATCTCTCCAAGCTGAGACGCCATATAATGGGCCACTGCAAAGGAACTGCGCATGCCGAGAACATAAATATTATTTGCACTGGAAATAATCTCGATTGCTTTCTTTAAATCGGCGTCATTCTGGACTTCCAACGTCTTACGGATATTTTTCATATCATTTTCAAAGGATTCACTCAATAAATGATTATCTGAAATCGACGGCATGTCGGCCAGCCGTCCCGGCAGGGATTCTTTTTGTTTTAATTCCGCCTGAATATCTCTCTGCATTTCAGAAAAGCCTTTATATCCCAATACTCTGGAGAAACGGATAATCGTCGTCGTACTGACATTTATTTTTTCCGAAAGCCCTTCCAGCGTGCTAAAAGCAAACTCTGTCATATGATCCGTTAAATAATTGGCCGTCAGTTTTTGGGAATGCGTAAAAGAATCGAAATGCTGATTGAGATTTGTTAAAAAACCCGACATTCCAAATGTCCCCCTCTCAGATATACGATTAAATTGTATCATTTAATACATAGGGTGTCAATTTGGCGTTTATGAATTTACTTTGAAAACACTACAGAAAAAGGGATGGCCGACGACTCTGCCGAGGTCATCGAACATCCCTGCTCTGTAACTCAATTTTCTTTGACGTTTTTATGGTAAATATACCACAGGCCCTTTAAAAGCAAATCCGGATCGTAAATAATCTTCTTCCGGCAATGGGGCACGATCACTCCGGCAATGCCGCCGGTGGCCAGCACGGTGACTCCACATTCAAGCTCCTCCTCGATTCGCTCGATCAGACCATCGACCATCGCCGCATTTCCATAGATTAAACCGCCTTGCATACTTTCTATCGTATTTTTTCCGATCATGTGCTTTGGTTTTTCAAAACGGATATACGGCAATTGGGACGTCCGCTCTGTCAAAGCATCCTGAGAAATCTTGACTCCCGGCATAATGAGGGTCCCCAGATAAGACCGCCGATCATCCACCACCGAACAGGTCGTTGCTGTTCCCATATCAAATATGGCGATGGTCCCCGAATATTCCTCGGTGGCTGCCACTGCGTCCACCACCAGATCAGAACCCAGACTGGCCGGATGATCCGTCGCAATCCGAATACCGGTGCGTATACCGTGTCCGACAACCAATGGCGTTAATCCGGTCATAAGGCTCATACCTTCCCGGTCCACATCGGTCAGACCGGGAACGACCGAAGATATGATGATCCCCTGAACTCCCTCCAGGGTCACATGATAGATTTCCAGGAGGGTCTTTAACTCGATCATAAATTCCTCTTTCGTCTTTTGGCGGTCGCTTCGTATCCTTCCGGAAAAGCAGACCTGTCTTGCTTCATCCATCAGGCCGATCACAATATTGGAATTTCCGATATCTACTGCTGCGATCACTGGTCGTCTCCTCCTTTCCCGGTCTTTTTATCTTCCAGCAAAATTTTCAATGCATCCAGAAGCCTGTCCGCCGCCGCCTCCTTCGACATCATCGGCAGGTCCTCTATTCCATTTCTGCTTATAAGACTGAGATGATTTGTATCTGTTCCAAATCCGGCGCCGTTTTCTTTCAGACAATTTGCCGCGATCATATCCGCATTTTTCTTTTTCAGTTTTTCGGCAGAATTTTCCAACACATCCCGGGTCTCCATTGAAAAGCCGCAAAGCACCTGATGTTCTTTTTTATGTTGTCCAAGCCATGCAAGAATATCCCGGGTTCTTTCGAAGGCCAGCGTCATATCACTGTCCTTTTTCTTAATCTTATCCTTCGCCGTCTGTACCGGTGTATAATCTGCCACCGCTGCCGCTTTGATGATCATATCCTGGCTTTCCCACCGTTCCTTTACGGCCTCAAACATATCTGCCGCGCGAATGACTGGAACCACCCTGACAAAAGGCGGCGGTGTAAGCTCTGTCGGACCGCTGACCAACGTCACCTCGGCGCCCCGAAGCATGGCCTGTCGGGCAATGGCATATCCCATCTTTCCTGTAGAATGATTGGTAAGAAAACGCACCGGGTCCAATGGTTCCCGGGTCGGTCCCGCAGTGACCAGAATCTTTCGTCCTGTCAAATCCTTTTCGCAGGCAATCTGGCGGACAATATAGTCAAAAAGTACATCTTCCGAAGGCATTTTCCCGTCTCCTGTCGTACCACAGGCCAAATACCCGTTTTCCGGCGGAATGATAATTTTTCCATAACGAGACAGACGGATCAGATTATCCTGAACGACCGGATTGTGGAACATATTGACATTCATAGCCGGAGAAACGATCACCGGACAGGTCATGGCCAATGCTGTCGTACTCAGCATATCGTCGGCAATACCGAAAGCCATCTTTGCGATAATATTGGCAGAAGCCGGAGCCACGAGCATGACATCTGCCCGGCTTGCCAGAGACACATGGGCAATATTAAACTGAAAATTCCGGTCAACAGTATCCACCATACATTTGTTGCCTGTTAAAGACTCAAATGTGGTCGGATGGATAAAATTTGTCGCATTTTTGCTCATGATCGCATGTACATCCGCATGCTGTTTTACGAGACGGCTGGCCAGTCCCGCAATCTTATAGGCTGCAATACTTCCGGTCACACCGAGTACGACTGTCTTTCCCTCCAGCATTTATTTCACCTCATCCATTTCGGACAAAAGTCCGTGCTTTTCATAACGGGTAATTCGTTTTACCTTATTCTCATCGTCTACAAACACAACTTTCGGTGCATATCCGTTCATCTCTTCCGATGACATACCCGCATAGCACATAATAATAATCTTATCGCCTACCTGAACCATACGGGCGGCCGCACCATTCAGACAAATCATTCCGCTGTTCCGCTCGCCGGCAATGACATAGGTCTCAAACCGCTGTCCGTTATTAATATCTACAATCTGTACCTGTTCGTACTCGCAAATGCCCGAAGCTTCCATCAGCGCTTCATCAATTGTAATACTTCCCACATAATCCAGTTCTGCCTGAACTACCGTTGCCCGGTGAACTTTTCCTTTTAACATTGTCATTATCATATCTGTCTACTCCTGTATAAAGTTATCGATCAACCGTGTCTTTCCAATAAATACGGCTATAGCTACCAGTATCGGACCGTCTACCCTGTGGTGAACTTCGATGGTATCCCATTTTACCATTTCCACATAATCAATCCGGGCCAGCGGCTCTTCAGAAATGATGCGTTTCATTTCATCAAGCACCTTCTCACCGTCTTTTTCACCGGATTGAACCATGGCTTTTCCTGCTTTGATGGCCCGACTCAGAACCAGGGCTGCCTGCCGCTCTTCCGGAGACAGATAAATATTTCTGGAACTCTTTGCCAGTCCGTCGGTCTCACGGATGATCGGACAGCCGACAATCTCCACATTCATATTTAAATCCCGGACCATCCGTCGGATGACCGCCAGCTGCTGTGCGTCCTTCTCGCCAAAATAGGCTCTGTCCGGTGTGGCAATATTAAAAAGTTTATTAACAACCGTACACACGCCTCGAAAATGAATCGGACGGCTTTTTCCACAAAGCTCCGCCGTCACACCGCTTGTGTTCACATAGGTCGTAAAATTCTCCGCATACATTTCCGAAGCTTCCGGTGCAAAAATAAGCGCTGCCCCCGCCTCTTCACAGAGAATACGATCGGCATTTAAGTCTCTCGGATAGCTCTCCAGATCCTCTGTCGGTCCAAACTGGGTTGGATTAACAAAAACGCTGACAACCACCTTATCATTTTCCTTTACCGCACGTTCGATCAGACTTTTATGACCTTCATGAAGATATCCCATCGTCGGTACCAGTCCGACGCTCAAGCCTTCTTTTTTCCATGCTCTGACCTGCGCTTTCACGCCGGCCACTGTTTTTTCTATCTGCATCACAGCCGCCTCCTACTAGTATAACTTCTGAATGACTTCATTTGAAATGCCATACCCATGTTCCGCCGTTGGGAAAACGCCTTCGCCGACTTCATCGATATAGCCTTTAAAGGCGGCTTTCATGGCTTCGCCGATATTGGCATAACGTTTAACAAATTTCGGTGTAAAATCAGAGAACATACCAAGCATATCCTGATATACGAGAATCTGTCCGTCGCAGTCTGCCCCCGCACCGATACCAATGGTCGGCACCGGAACAGCTTCTGTCACTTTTTTCGCCAGGGCAGATGGTACACATTCCAGAACAATGGCAAATACACCGGCTTCGGCAATAGCTTTTGCATCATCCAAAAGTTTCTGAGCCGCCGCTTCATCTTTTCCCTGAACTTTATATCCACCAAAGGCATTGATTGACTGAGGTGTCAGTCCCAGATGGCCCATCACCGGAATTCCCGCCTGAACGATGGCTTCAATCTGAGGCACGACCTCAGCGCCGCCTTCCAGTTTCACTGCATTGGCACGCCCCTCTTTCATCAGACGTCCTGCATTTTTCAACGCATCGTAGACGGAGCCCTGATAAGACATAAAAGGCATATCCACAACAACGAGGGCATTCTTTGCGCCTCTGGCGACTGCCGCGCCATGATGAATCATATCCTCCATAGTCACAGAAATCGTATCCTCGTAACCAAGAATCACATTTCCCAATGAGTCGCCAACAAGAATGCCGTTAATTCCGGCCGCATCCAACAGACTTGCCGTTGAATAATCATAGGCTGTCAGCATGGACAGCTTCTTTCCATCTTCCTTTGCCTTTCTAAAGGTTGCAACTGTGTTTTTCATCTTACTTCTCCATTCCTTTCAAATATCGGGGATAAACTGCTGTAATCCCGTTCCGGATGTTTCCGTTTTGCGATATCTGTCAACACTTCCGACAATCGTATATAAATTTCTTTTTCCTCCGGCGGCAGTACATTTAAATGCTTTTGGATGGTCTTTTCATCCGCTCGCTCCACCGGTCCTGTCAGAGCGGCCGCCGTCCCTACCCGGGCTACCGACTGACAATTGTGGAGAAATAACGGCTTGAGCGCCGCTTCCCCGCTCTCTCTGTCAAATCCGCAGTCCATCAATAAACTGACTCCCGCTTCAAACAGACCTGTGACCAGATTACTCGCAAAGACAGCGGCTCCGTGATAAAGCGCCTTCTGCTCTGCCCGAATAATGCGCACCGGATTCCCCAGATTTTCAAAAAAATCTTTCCAGAAACCGATATGTGCTTCTGGTCCTTCAATTGTAAAATAAGCTTGAGAAATTTCCTGATACGATTGCGATCTGCTGTGAATCGCAAACAAAGGATGGATAGAATAACCAAATGCTCCCATCTGGTTAATCTCAGAAAATACGGCGCTCGTCATCACGCCGCTACAGTGACAAATAAACTTGCCTGTCAAAGAATATCGTTTTATAGAATTCCATACATCTTCAATGGCCCCGTCAGGAACCGTCAAAAAGAGAGCATCACTCGACCCTATCCAATCTTCAAGTGTCTTGTAATACTTTGTATGTGTAAAAACAGATGCCTGTCTGGCTGACTCTTCACTTCTGCTATAGTATCCGGATACACACACGTTGCGTTCCGACATGTATTTTCCCAGAGTAAAGCCAACTTTTCCTGCACCAACAAATCCTATTCTCATCCTGACCACCTTCTTTCCAAGGTGATGCTCCCACGGAATCCCATTCGCTCACGATATAAGTTCCATTACGGATTCAAAGACTTAAATCCAGGATTTGCAA
>CAUEKH010000178.1 GCA_959018155.1 uncultured Hungatella sp. | reverse complement strand
TGCGGGAAGTGATTTACTGAAAGCGGTCATTTCCGACAACGAAACGATGATCCTGACCTCGACTGCGTCGGGGCGGGATGTAAGCCAGACGTATCAGTATGAGGGAAATGGAGTTTTTTCTTCGACAAACGGTGATTATATCAGTTCGACCGGTGAGCTGACCCGTGGGAGCAACGGCCAGATTGGAAGAACGGAACTGGAATTTAAAGAGCTGGGAGACGGAACGGTATATTTAATGGCACAGATTTATGAGACGTATCCGGGGCTGGGGAGTACTGCCTCTTACCTTCCGGTTGGGGAAAAGGTGGTTTCTGAGGAACCGTCAGAGGCGGTTCTGGCTGCGTGGGAAGATATTTCAGGAAAAGAGTATTATATGGTCAGTGATAAATATACTTCAACAGCCTGGTTAAAACGATTTCGGATAAAGCCATTTCTGCCGGAGGAGACGAAAGGGATTCTGTCATTCCAGAATCTTGATTTAAAGATGGCGGCGCTTACTTCACCGGATACGGCATCATTTTTTTCAAAGGTTCCGGGCCAGGCAGGCCGTGATTTAAATGATTACTCCATTGTACGGCGGAATGGGAAAGAGTATTTAAGTTCCGGGAGCTATCTCTTTCTCTCGGAAGAGAACGCAGAGCCGCTTCCGACCGAAAACAGCACCTTTATAATCGGTGAGGAGAAAGAGGCAATCTGGTTTACGAGCAGTCAGGAAAATCAGAAGGCCAGAGTTGTTCTGGAGATTGAGGAAGGAAAGAGGGCTGCCGGAGCGTGGTATCTCTACGACCATACGGGCAGGAAGATGAAATGTATTTCCAGTTCCTGGACACTTGATCAAGGCCAGCCATTCTACCTTCCGGGTGACGGCCGCCTCGCATTTGTGGGAGAACCGGGGACAAAAATGTATTTGTACTACGTGGATTGATGGGAAAAAATGCGGTAAGACAGGACTGGGCCGGTTAGAGAGCAACGAAATACAGGCGTTTCTCTCCAATCGGCCCGGGTGGGAGGTGGAGGCCGGGACTCTACAGCCCCGGGTGATACAGCGGAATATATAATACGACAGAAAACCCGTCCACCCGGTTAAAACATTCGATGCCTCCGCCCATTTTTTCCATTAAATTGCGGGCGATGTAGAGGCCGAGTCCGGAACCTTCCGCCGTCTTTCCAGACTGATTTCCACGGTAAAATTTGTTGAACACATAAGGGAGTTCCTCTTTTGGGACTCCTTTTCCGTAGTCCTTAAATTCCAGCCGCAGGTCCTCGGCTGTGACCTCGGCGTCAACTATAATTGCGGTGCCCGCGTATTTATACGCGTTGTTGATGAGATTGCCGACCACCTGTTCCATGCGGAAAATATCCATATACAGGATGCAGCCCGGAATCTGGAACGGTTCTACGCGTGACTCATAGTCCGCCTCCAGAATCACTTCTCTGAGCTTCTGGCTGGTCTCTTCGGCGGGCTGTACCTTTAATTCCCCCAACTCCTCCAGGGAAGCCTGAAGCATGTTGTTGATGAGACTGTCTATCTGCTCTGATTTCTGGTAAATGGTCTGTAATTTCTGTCTGCGACCGCTGTCACTCTCCGTGACCAGCATCAGCTCGCTTGTCAGCTTGATGGAGGCCACCGGCGTTTTAATATCGTGGCTTAAAGACGCTGTCAGTTCTTTTTTACTTCTGTTTGCCTCTGCCTCTTTCTGCCTTGCCTCTCTAAGCTGTTCCCTCATCAGATCAAAGCTTTCGGTGAAAGCGCCGAATACATGGCTTTTATCCATGGGCAGCGGGAAATCTAAATTGCCGGCAGCGATATGCCTGGCGAAATCATTCATTTCCCGGAAGGGTTTGAGAATCCTCCTGTTAAGCAGACAGGTGTGGAGGAGGAAGGGAAGAGGAAGGAGAAGCAGAATAAAAATGGCCATTGCCGCCAGGCCCTTTCTTCGGCTTTTCAGCGCCTCCTGGTAACCGGTAAAAATGAGAAGCCTGCCGGCGACGGAATGGTCTGCCATCACATCGAGGCAGATTTCATGTTCCCGCACCGCATCGAAAATGGTGGTGGGAATGCCGGGCAGCGACTGATAGAGCACCGCTCCATCCCTGTCGATTACCGTATACTCATAAGGGCCGGAATCCAGGGAAGAGAAATTTCCCGTCCCCCAGTTTTCCTCTGTCTGCCTTACCATACGGTTTACCAGCGAAATGTCGGCAGCAGGCGCCTTTAAGGCGGACCAAATCCCGGCTGCAAAGAGGCCGCCGGCGCCCAGATACAGAATAAAAATTAACAGCAGCCATCGTTTTCTAATCATAGGAAACTCCATTTTCCATGCGGTAGCCCGTTCCCCAGACCGTTATAATCAGGGCCGGGTGGTTGGGATCCTTCTCTATTTTCTCTCTTAAATGGCGGATGTGGACGGAAAGCGTCCCTTCCCCCACAAAAGGATCGGGCCACACGCTGCCAAGCAGTTCCTCCTTTGTGATTACCCGCCCCTGATTCTGCGCCAGATAGACCAGCAGGCGGAATTCCATCTCTTTTAAACGAACCGGCTTTCCGGCGACTGATACCTTATGGCCATCTAAATCAATCTCCACATGATCAATCGTGATTCGATTCATCTCTTTCTCCCTGGAACCGGAACAGCGCTTCAGCACCGCCTTCACCTTGGCCAGGAGAATACTTAACGTATAGGGCTTCGTGATATAATCATCGCCTCCGATATTTAAGGCAGTTAAAATATCATCGTCGCTGCTCCTGGCGCTGATGAACAGAATCGGGATATCGGACTGTTCCCGCAGCTTTTTACAGAGGGAAAAGCCGGACTGTTCCCCTAAATTGATGTCGAGAAGGAGAAGGGAGACGTCGTTATTTTTCAGAAATTCAAGACATTCCCCGTAGGAAGTCACGTAGGCGCTTGGCACCTCAAACAGATTAAAATATTCAGCGGTGGACTGAGCTGCCGGCAGTTCGTCGTCCACGATTAAACAGTCGTAATACATGATTGATCCTTTCCTTTGTCGGTCAGAGCGCGGTTCCAGGCTGTATGAAATTCTTCAATGGTGGAATAACGCTCGTTTCTGTCAGATAAAACAGCTTTTTGTGCGGCGCGGTAAGCTGCCTCATTTAACTGCCAGTTTTCGCGGGCGCAGGGTACAAATGCGCTCTTTCGACAGATTTCGTTCAATTCTTCCCGGGAGTAGCTGCCGAAAATATGGAAAAGCAGTGCGCCTAAGGTAAACACGTTTGTCCGTTCATCAACAGGGGCATGAAGTTTGTACTCTTCCGGTGATTTCAGCCGTCTGCTTCCCCAGAAATTCTCACCCATATCATTAAAAACAGGATTTTTTCGAAACAAATCAATATCGCAGATCGTTGTGGTATCCGTTTTAAAATCGTAGATAATACTTCCGTCGTAAAAATCAATCGCAGTGTAGCCGCAGGCTGCGGCGGCAGCGAGAAAGGAGAACAGGACCTCTGCGGATTTTAAACGCTTTTCCACAGGCAGCGTCCGGAATCTTACAGCCGGTGATTTTAGCTGTGGGTTTCCGGTATATTTTGCAAAGTTCCAGTGATCATACAGACATTCTCCGTCAACCCACTTGAAAATGGCGATATAGATATCATCCACCGCGCGATGTTCCGTCAGTTCAATCAAGTTTGGGTGCCGGATATCTTCATAGACTTTTACTGCGCGCTTTAAACATTGGATTGCATTTTCAGGGGGAAGTACCGCATGGCTGGTCTTTAAACCGGCGGCTTTTACAAAGTATCGGTTCGTTCCCCTCGATACGCCGAAGCTGATATTGCCGGAATCATTTTCCTCAAAGACAGAGAAAACGCGTCCCAGCGACTTTAACCATGTGAAATCGTGATACTCTTTTAAATGAAACTGAACAGTGTCGATTGCGATTGTTACCATACAGGGGTTCCTCCGTTGGGTTGTGAATAGAATGGAAAAAGATTTTGATGTTGTTTCCAGTATATCATATCTTCGCCAGTATTACTATTTTTACGTATTTTTCTTGTACTGTCGCAGACAATGTGATTAAATAGATGTAATGAATGGGAGGCGGTTAAATGAAATATAAACACATTGTATTTGATGTAGATGGGACAATCCTCGACACGGAGGAGGCGGTGCTGAAATCATTTCAGACGACACTTGAGGAGGAAGGGATAAAAAAGGAGACGGACGAGCTGAACTTCTGTCTCGGGATTACCGGGATGAAGGCATTAGAGCTGCTTGGGATTCCCGAGAAAGAACGGGTTCTTGCGCGGTGGGTCTGCCATTTACAGGAAATGTCCGGGTTCGTCCGCCTGTTTGACGGAATGGTACCGCTTTTTAAGAAGCTGAAGGAAATGGGGTATTCTCTTGGAATCGTGACATCGAGAATTGCGGAAGAATATCAGAATGATTTTGCCAGATTTGGAATTCTTGAATATTTTGACATCGCTGTCTGTGCGGAAGATACCGTCCGCCACAAGCCGGATGGGGAACCTCTGGAATGTTATATGAAGCGGGCGAAGGCGGAAAAGAGTGAGGTTCTCTATATCGGTGACAGTAAGTACGATATGGAGTGCGCGAAAGCAGCAGGCGCGGACTGTGCCCTGGCTCTGTGGGGCGCCAATTCCGTGAAACACATCCATGCCGATTACTATTTTCAATCCCCGGCATCGGTTCTGCCTGCCCTGGAACGGCTTAACATGCAGGAGACAGGAAAAAAATGGCTTTCCTGGGCCATGGAACTTCAGTTTATTGCCCAGGCCGGAATTACCTATACGAAGGATAAATACGATCTGGAACGGTTCGAGAGAATCAGGGAAATGTCGGCGGAGATCATGGAGGAGTACACAGGTCTTTCCAGGGAACGGGTTACGGATCTCTTCTGCAGCGAGACTGGTTTCCAGACGCCAAAGCTGGACACCAGAGCAGCGGTTATTGAAGACGGAAAAATCCTTCTTGTGAAAGAAGGGGACGGAAGATGGTCTATGCCCGGCGGCTGGGTTGATGTCAATGAGACGGTTGGCCGGAATGCGGTAAAGGAGACGTGGGAGGAAGCCGGTCTGTCTGTCGTTCCGCTTCGCATGGTTGCCGTTCAGGACAGGAATCTCCATAACCGTCCGCTTTATGCCTATGGAATCTGTAAGGTATTTTTCCTCTGCGGGCTTGTGGACGGGGCATTTAAGGAAAACATAGAGACCGTGGAAAGCGGCTGGTTCTCTCCCGAAGAACTGCCCGCTCTGTCAGAAGATAAGGTGACAAAAGAACAGATTGAACTGTGTTTCGAGGCGTATCGGGACAAGAACTGGCAGCCGGTGTTTGACTGATGGCAGTTAGTAACAGCGCAGAGTCCTGTGGCAGGAAGAAATGGGAAGAAGAGAGCCGCAGGACTCGGGGGACTGTTCATACAGTGTGAACAGTAACTGGAGTTGATATCAATTATGAAATCCATCACATAAGGATTGTAATTCTGCTTTAAACCTGATATAATTCAAATATCAATCGGGAAATTCATTCCCGCAGATTCTTACCACAAAAAGTGGTCAGTGGCCGGTTCGGCTAAAATTTTCACCAAAATAATGGGAACTTAGACCTGCATCTCTTGCATTTGAGAAATGAATAAAATATAATAAAAGGAGAGAAAATGGGGAAGGAAGTACTACAGTGGCATCCCGGATTTTATGCTGCCATCCGTGCCGAATTTGGTGAGGATTGTGGCAGGCTGGTATTTGAACGGGAGAGAAATTTGACAAAAAAGCCTCTCCAGATTGATTTACTGGTGAAAAAGTCTGAGGCAGGTACGCCGATTAAAAGTTTTATCGGGGAGATTTTCAGCAAGTATAATATCATGGAGTATAAAAGTCCGGGGGACACTCTGGCGATAGATGATTACTATAAGGTGATAGCGTATGCC
>CAUEKH010000177.1 GCA_959018155.1 uncultured Hungatella sp. | reverse complement strand
CTGCTTCCCGGCCATGGCGGCGTACCTCCGCGACTCCAAAAAATCCGATAATCCCCGCATTTTTTATGTCCACCTGACAAATTGCACAAAAAGTCTGTTCGATTCCCGACTTATCCACATTATCCACACTTTCCTGTGCAAATTTCCACAATTTTTATCCCCAACCGTAAACCCCATAATTTCGGCAAAATCTACTTATACACCAAGTTATCCACATTATCCACAATTATACACCAGAATACTTCCTTTTTCTACCCTTCCAAATTCGCCTCTGTTTTTTTGTGTACTTGTCATAAACTTGCAAATTTCGACAAAAAATACACGAAAGCTCTTGACTTTTCGAAGGCCCGGGATATAGTTTTTCAATATTTTATTCCATTTTAAGAAGAAACATTTCACAAAAAATTCAGATTAATTGTCGTAATATTTTTGTATTGTAATTGAATTTTTCACATAAATATGGTATACTATAAACATCTCAAGAAAAAGGAGCTGATAATTTATGCGTTTTACAATTACTGGAAGAAATATTGAGGTAACTGAAGGGCTGCGCGAAGCAGTTGAGGACAAGCTCGGAAAACTGGATCGTTTCTTCGCCCCCGCCACAGAAGCAGTCGTAAGGCTCAGCGTACAAAAAGATATTCAGAAAATCGAGGTGACCATTCCTGTAAAGGGTCACATTATCAGGGCAGAGGAATCAAGCAGTGATATGTACGTTTCCATCGACCTCGTAGAGGAAATCCTGGAACGTCAGTTAAAAAAATATAAAACAAAGTTAATTGATAAGAAACAGTCGGCGCCTTCCTTCTCCGCTGCGTTTATGGATGAGGAATCGGCAGCTGACGAGGAAATCCGAATTGTCAAGTCCAAGAAATTTGCAGTAAAGCCTATGGATCCGGAAGAAGCCTGTGTACAGATGGAACTGCTCGGACACAATTTCTACGTATTCTTAAACGCAGAGACCGAGGAAGTCAACGTTGTCTATAAGAGAAAAGGCGGAACATACGGACTGATTGAACCGGAGTTCTAACGTATCAAAGCATAAGGCAAAACAGAAAGTACAAAACAAAAACAGTAACATGCGTCAGTGAGCGCACATAGAAAACAGGGCCCCGATTATTTCGGAGCCCTGTTTTACTGATGATGCGTAACAGATAAATCATCTCATATCGCCACTGTTTCGCCGAAGCACACGGCCAGCCGGCTATCGACCGTCAGTCCGTCACTCTCAGGTCTTCCGTCACTCTGTGGCCTTTCGTCACTCTAAAGCCTTCCGTCACTCTGCAGCCTTCCGACGGCCTAAGACCACGGAGGCGTGAAGTTCTTTAACCTCGCCGCACTCCTTCCACATATCGTACTGTCTCCCGCCGTAAGAAAACGGATTAGCGCCGATAATCGAAGGATGGCGCTCTGTCACAGCCTTCACCAGTTCTCTCCCCATCTTATCTGAAATACCGTACAGCGACACCGGTTCGCTGTCGCCGCGGGACAGCGCGGCCAGCCCGGAAGTGAATCCACCGTCCGCACATCGGATTCTGTCAGAATAGAAAAATGCCACCATGTCCTCTATCCTTCTCACATAGTAGACATTCCCCGGCGCCTTAAAATAATGATCCGTGAGGAAGCCGGCATTCTGCAGAACTCTTCCGGAGACTCTGCTGTCCGGTATGAGGACAACCGTACTCCGATTCTTAAATTCCTCATCCACCTTCAACAGTTCTTCCCTGGTCAGCGGACTCTTTTTTTCATATCTGACAAGATATCGTTTCTCCTTCAGTCTCTTTAACAGAACTCCCAGAAGAATGAGGAGAAGTCCCGGCACCATGAAAATCCCGCCTGCCACGGCTGACCGCAGCCAGTCAAACTCCCCGGCGCGCATAAAGATGCACAGCAGGATTCCGGCGAACAGAAGTACACCGCCTCCGGCCGCACAGCCAGCGCCTCCCGGGCTGATTCCACCCAGATACTTGAGGACGCTCCCTTTCCTCATCATTTTTCTTTTTAACCGATCATCTGACGTGCTTACCATACCCTATCCCCCTGTTGTATTTTCCCCCATTAACGGTGTTCTGCAGCCTTCAGCATTCCGGCGTTTATGGTCAGATACCGTTCCACGCTGGTGATGGCATTGGCTCCATCCGCCACCGCTGTGGAAACCTGGCGAAGCTGCTTCGTTCTCACATCTCCGGCCGCAAAAATACCCGGCACACTCGTCTCACAGTCCTCACCGGCCTTCACATACCCGTGATCCATTTCCACAAGACCGTCAAATGCCCTGCTCTGCGGGTCGATCCCCACCGCCAGGAACACGCCGTCCACCTCTAAGCTGCGCTTCTCCTCTGTCTTCACATTTCTGATTGTCAGGGACTCCACCTGCTCTTCGCCGTTAATCTGTTCCACCACCGTATCCCAGAGCACTTCCACATTATCGAGGGCGAATAACTGGGACTGGAGTGTCTTAGCCCCCCGCAGTTCATCCCTTCTGTGGATTAAGTAGACCTTCTTACAGAGCCTTGCAAGGAAAATGGCATCCTCGATGGCCACGTCGCCGCCGCCCACAACAGCCGTCACCTTATTGCGGAAGAAAGCGCCGTCGCACGTCGCGCAGTAAGATACACCCATGCCCGTCAATTCCTCTTCCCCCGGCACTCCAAGCTTCTTGTGGCTGGCGCCGGTGGAAATGATAACCGTTCTCGTCGTATAACTCTCCTCCTCGCATACGACGGTAAAAAGGTCGTCATCTTTCTCCACACGGGCCACATCATCCGTCACAAATTCAGCCCCCAGCTTATCGGCATGTTCGCGGAACTTCATTCCCAGATCATACCCGTTGATTCCGGGAAGGCCCGGGTAATTATCCACCTCATACGTATTGAGCACCTGGCCGCCGCTCGCCATCTCCTTCTCAATTACAACCGTCTCAAGTTCCGCCCGTTTTGCGTAGATAGCCGCCGCCAGCCCGGCCGGACCTGAACCGATAATCACTACATCGTAAATCTTGCTCATTGTATCCATCCTTTCTGCATCCGCTCTCTATTTTTAATCCATCATGCCAAAAGCGGACCTATGGCAACATTATATCTCACACACCCGAAAGTATGCAATGGTTTCTGCCTGAAACCTTTCTAGTCCAGCATCAGGCTGCGCCTGCGGATCTGGTTAAACCTGATAATACCCGTATCAATATACTCAAGCGCATACATGATCCGCCTCTCATCCGCGTCGAAATTGACGCCTCTCAAAAGCAGGTACGGCTTCTGAGCCATATGCTCTTTCTCAAGCTGCCTCTTTAAAGCCGGGACATCTGCCGTTTCTATCACATCGATCTCCACTCTGTCGCTTACAATCTGGATGCCGCACTGCTCAGCCAGGAACCGGAACAGGGAATCCTCATAATCCTTCACCGCTTTCAGCCGCTCCTGCGGTATCATTTTTGCAGGAACGTAATCCTTCGTGTAGGCGCAAATCTTATCGTCCGCGTAAAATACCTTCTCGCAGACCAGCACCATTTCCCCGCTCTCAATCTTCAGGGCCTCCGCCTCCGGTTCCCCGGCGCTCTCCATGGTGTATTGCAGAATCCGGATCCTCGGAGTGTAGCCGCTGTTTCTGATCATATCGGAAAAGTGCATGACCGGATTAAAGCTGACCTTGATGTCCATGGAGTGCATATTGACAAAGGTGCCCTTTCCCTGTCTCCGTGAAATCACGCCCTCGGCGCTCAGCTCCTCCAGCACGCTGCGAAGCGTAATCCGGCTGACGCCTAAGAGCGTACACAGTTCCTCTTCTCTCGGCAGCTTATTCGATTTGCTCAAATCCAGCCCGCTGATATATTCTGTCAGGGACTGGCGGACCATCGCTTTCAAATCTGTTTTCTTTACTTTATTTATCTCATTTTCCATAACAGGACATTCCCCCAGTATGGACAGCCATGGCTCTGCTCTGTGCAGCCTGCTGTCATTAAAATAGTACAAAACGGGTGGCAAAACCTGGCGCTGCAGATTTTATCACCCGTTCTGTACTATTATGATATCATATGGCTGTCCTGTTTTGCAAGCACTCCGTATTCCGTGCCGGCCGGCCTTAAGGCTGCCACTTTGCAAATCCCCAGATGGAGAGGGCCAGACTGATGACGAGCAGGACATTTCCCACTGTAATCATTCCTCCGGTTCCAAGACATGCCATGAAGGAACCGAAGCCCATCAGAACAGAGCCGCTGATTGCTGCCATTTTTCTTACTGCCATCTTTTTCTCCTCCTTATCCGTCATGCCACTGCCACTTTGCCGTGAAATACCTTCATAAGCACCGGGTAAATAATCACCGCACATATGATTCCTGTAAGGGACGGCAGGCCAAACGGCAGGAAGCAGGCCGCAGCCAGGCTGATTCCCCAGGTAACCCAGGTCAGCGGATTCCAGGAGGCAAAGGAACAGTGATCCAGATCCTCGTATTTTCCCTTATTTACCAGGAAGTAATCGGCGAGGATGATTCCTGCCAGAGGCGGCACCACGATTCCCAGCAGATCGAGGAACGCAAACAGGGAATCAATCTGGTACGGCTTTGTTAAGGTACACAGGGCGGCAATCACCAGAATAATGGCAATCAGCCTTCTCCTGTCAATATGGAACGCGTTGGCAAGATTTAATGAGGTCGAATAGAGATTGGCCGCATTCGTTGTAAATATATTGGTCGTCATCAGCAGGATGCTGGGAATGACAAGGCCCATGGAGAGCAGCACGCTCGTCAAGTCACTGTCATTCCAGGCAATCGCGGAAATAGCACCGCAGAGAATCATCAGGCTGTTTCCGGCCAGCAGTCCGGTGAGCGCCGCTCCGATGGCCTCCTTCGTACTCCTGGCATAACGCATGATATCTGAGATACACGTGGCCGTAGAAAGCACCCACGTTCCGATTACCGCCGTCACCCCGGTGGCCACCGCTTTGGAAACCGGCGGCGTATAATTCAGAAGCATGGAGATTCCCCCTGCCACTCCCACGGAACGCACGGTCGTAGCCAGTGACAGAAATACAATGGCAGGGATCGCCACGTAGCCCAGTATGGCAATCGCCTTAATCCCCGCGAAAGCAAAGATTCCCATAACAACCGCGCTGGCTGCCATGCAGATCCCCTCCCCCACGTCAGACATGTGGAAAATCTGTGCAATCAGATGGCCATATGTAGCAGCCTGGATGGTGTACCAGCCGATATTGACAACCGGCACAAAGATGGACGCCACCTTAGACCCCTTGCTGCCGAAGCTGTATCTGGTGAGCAAAGCAAATGTAAGCCCCGTTTTGCTCGCAATAATACAGACCAGGCAGGCGATACAGCTCAAAAAACATTTCCCAAAATAGTAGCCGCTACAATCTGGCGCAGGTTCAGGCCCGCAATCAGGCCGCCGCCGGTCATCATACTCGTAACGACAAACACATAACCTGTCCACACAATCGTCAGACTGATATAGCTTTTCCTCTGTTCCTTCGGCACAGCACAGAGCGCGTAATCGCTGTCCTGTCCCTTATTCTCCTGTCCCATATCGAATCCCTTCCTCTCCTGTCAGTTATTCCAATAGCCCTCGTGCACGGCGGCCGCTTCCCCGGCAACCTCCTCAAACGGTCCGAACACCTGAATATCCTTCTGTCCCCTTGCAAATACGTCCCTGCACGGCAAGTCAAAGGTCGGGTTCTGCTCGTCAGCTCCGGTCAGTCTCAGCAAATCCTTCTCCGTCATGGCATATACCACAGTTCCAATATTCGTCCAGTAAATCGCCCCCGCACACATGGCGCACGGCTCCGCCGTGGTATATAAAGTGCAGTTCCACAGGAAATCCTTCTCGTATGCTTTCGAGGCCCGCTCCGCAAGCTGCGTCTCCGCATGGCCCGTAGACTTTTGCTCCGTAATTTCGACGTTCATCTGCTCCA
>CAUEKH010000176.1 GCA_959018155.1 uncultured Hungatella sp. | reverse complement strand
ACGTTAAAACCGGGGCAGTGGCTGCTGGGCATGGGATATGATAACAGTGTGTATCCTGGCGGCGCTCATCCGACAAAAGAGGATTTGGACCGCGTCAGCACGGAAATTCCTGTTGCGGCCACCCACGTATCCGGCCATCTCTGCGTGGTAAACACGAAGGGGATGGAACTGCTGGGATATACGGGAGATCATTTCAACGTACCGGCAGGAGGCGTGGTGGAGCCGTCCGGGCTTTTGAAGGAACAGGCCTTTTTAAATGTCAACGATAAAATGGTCGGACCTGCGCCGGAAGATGTGATACGGTCTGTCGGTGACGCCTCCCTGCTGTACGCTTCCTATGGAATTACGACGGTCCATGACGGCAAGGTTCCGATGGGGCAGTACCAGCTGTTAAAGGGAGCGGCCGGTATGGGGTTTCTTCATAATGATGTGGTGGCGTATTTAACCCCGGAACTGGCGGAGGAGATACTTCCGAAGCAGAATCCGGCCGAGAACCGGTACGAGAACCATTTGCGGCTTGCCGGTGTAAAACTCTTTCTGGATGGTTCCCCGCAGGGGAAGACGGCATGGCTGTCACAACCGTATTATGAGGTGCCGGAGGGGGAGAAGAGCGATTACTGCGGATTCCCGGTACAGACGGAGGAGTATGTGACGGGAATCTTTCGCACCTGTGTGGAAAATCACTGGCAGGTCAATGTACATGCCAATGGCGACGCGGCGATTGAGCAGATGATCCGCTGCTATACGAAGGTTCTGGAAGAAATGGGAATGAAGAATCCGGGAGAGCCGGTTTCTGAAAATGGGGCTTTTGAGAATCTCCGGCCCGTGGTAATCCACTGCCAGACGGTGAGAGAAGATCAGCTGACGCGAATGAAGGAGATTGGGATGATAGCCAGCTTCTTTCACGATCACGTCTATTACTGGGGCGATTACCACTATGAATCGGTCCTCGGCCCGGAGAGGGCGGAGCGAATCAGTCCGCTTCGGTCGGCCCTGCGCCACGGGATTTCTTTTACCCTTCATCAGGACAGCCCGGTAGCGCCGCCCGATGTGATGCTGGCGATGCACAATGCCGTGAACCGCAGGACATTAAAGGGACGGATACTCGGCAGCGACCAGACGATTTCCGTGGAAGAAGCGCTGAAAGCCGTCACAGTTCATGGCGCCTGGCAGATTTTCGAGGAACATGAGAAGGGAACGATTACGCCGGGAAAACGGGCGGATTTCGTCGTTTTATCAGACAATCCGCTGACTGTGCCGAAAGACGTGCTTCAATCAATCCGCATTCTGGAAACGATAAAAGACGGGGAGACAATCTACCGGCTGGAATCTTAAGGGAAAATGCCTCCTGGAAAATGATAAAGGGACCGGCCATGCCGCAGAGAAGAAAACTGCTTTGCGGCATGGCCGGTTTTTGAACTTCAATCTTTTGATGCGCTGATGTTTTCCAACGCTGCATTCACATATCACTGCATTTTATGCCGTCGTCATAAGGACCATTATGATTACCACGGCAGCGAACACACCAGCTCTGAATCCCGGTTGGGTTGTTAGAAGTGACTCGTTTTCCTGTCCATCCGAACATGGACTTAGGATAGAAGATATGTTCCCCGCTGTTCTGGGAACAATGAGGACACGATTTATATTCCCCGCGTTCTTTTGCGTCCTCCAGTGGCAATCCGCAGTATTTACATAACATAAAGTCCACCTCGCTTTTTAAAATGAATCAGCTTGAATGACTTCAGTTGAAAAGCATTGTCTGTTCCTTCCCGTATCCGTTAAACCAGGCTCTCTCCTCAAATGGCTTCTTTTTCGCATTTGGCCCCGGTTCGGCCGGATATCCCAGAGGCATATAGATGTAGACGGTCAAATCTTCCGGGACGCCAAGCAGTTCGCCCATCCTGGCGGCTCTTTCTCCGCGAATCTGTCCTTCAATCCAGACGGTCCCCAGTCCTTTGGACGCCGCTGCTATGTAAATGTTTTCCGCCGCAGCGCTGTAATCGTGGACGTGGTAGGAAACGCCGCTGGGAGACATCGTATCCTTTCCGAGAAGGAGGATAGCGGCAGGCGCTGTTTTCGCCCAGTCGTGGCTGTAAATCTCTGCGAGTTTGCAAAGAAGTTCCGGGTCGTCAACCCCGATAAACTTTGTGGTCTGCATATTGCAGCCGGAAGGAGCCAGATAACCGGCCTCCATAATCTCCTTCAAATCTTCCCTGCTTACGGGCGTGTCTTTAAAAGGTCCGCGGTAGCTTTTGCGCGCGCGGATAGCTTCCATTGTGTCCATGGATTCGTAATCCCCTTTCCTGTTCTGTTTTCTTTTATCATAATGCTTTTTGCATAAAAATACAAGTGACGTTATCGATCACACCATAAGGGAAAATCCCCCGCACAAGATTCGATTGTTTAATAGATATGCCTCTGTTATAATAAAAGAAATAAGATCGTTTAAAACAGGAGAAAAATATATGAAACGTTTAGAGACTGAGTTACATTTACACCTTGACGGATCCCTTTCGACAGATGTGGTAAAGAAGCTGGCGGACATGGCCGGTTATGATTTTGCGGGGCAGGATGTGAAGAAGCTTCTGACAGTCGGCGCCCATTGTGAGAGTCTTCCCGATTATTTGAAGTGTTTCGAACTTCCCGGGAAGCTGCTTCAGACGGAGGAAGCGTTAGAACTGGCAGCGTACGATTTGGTGAAGCGGCTGACGGAACAGGGCGTTCTCTACGCGGAGATCCGGTTTGCCCCACAGCTTCATAAGCAGAAGGGGCTGAGCCAGGAGAAAGCCGTGGAGGCGGTCATAAGGGGTGTAAAAAGAGGAACGAAAACATTTCCGATCCATGCGAATGTCCTGCTCTGCGCCATGGTCAACGGAAAGGATTCTGAAAATGAAGAAACCATTGAGCTGGCGAAGGCATATCATGGAAAGGGGGCGGCAGGCGCCGATATTGCAGGGCCGGAGGGCTTCGTCCCCATGGCGCATTTCGAACCGCTGTTTCGGAACGCGTATCAGGCCGGGGTGCCATTTACCATCCATGCAGGGGAGTGCGGGGATTACGATAATGTGGCAAAGGCGGTTTCCTACGGCGCTAAGCGCATTGGCCATGGCTGCGCGGCCATAAAGTCAGAAGCATGTATGGAACTCCTCAAAAAGGAAAGGATTACTTTAGAAATGTGTGTGCTCAGCAATCTCCAGACGAAGGCTGTGGATGCGATTGAGGCCCATCCGCTGAAGGCCTTTTACGACAGGGGGATTCGGGTGACCTACAATACGGATAATATGACAGTTTCCGACACCAGCCTGGGGAAAGAGGCGGAATTGATTAAAAAGCATCTTGGATTTACAGAGGACGATTTAAAACAGATGAACCGCTATGCGATAGAAGCAGCATTTATCGGAGAAGAGGAAAAATCCGGGCTTCTTGAGTGGCTTGACGAACAGTAAAAACAGTTGATTATCAGTAATTATAGAAAAAATGAGCTGTATTTCGGGCCACGGGCAAAAAAAGTTTGCTTTTTTTGTCGAAAAAAATTATAATGTATGATAACTACGTGATAATGAACAGGAATGTTTCAAAAGGTGGCGCAAATGGCAGAGAATCTAACCAGGGAAAAACTGAATATCGCTCTTTCAGGGAAGATAAAGAAGAATACGGACGAACTCATGACTCCAAAAGACGAGGAATTGGAGGCGCCGGCTGATTTTACGAGCCCGAATATACTTTATGAGGAATTGATTGCGAATATCCGTAAGTACCATCCTTCCGACGATATCAGCATGATTGAGAAGGCTTACCGGATTGCTGACAGTGCTCATAAGGAACAGAAACGAAAGTCGGGTGAACCGTATATTATTCACCCTCTTTGTGTTGCGATTATTCTGGCAGATCTAGAGATGGATAAGGAGACGATCGCAGCCGGGATTCTGCACGACGTGGTAGAAGACACGGTCATGACCTTAGAGGAACTTAAGAAGGAATTCGGGGAAGAAGTAGCGCTTCTCGTCGACGGCGTCACAAAGCTGACCCAGTTATCGTGGTCCATGGATAAGATGGAGCTGCAGGCAGAGAATTTACGGAAAATGTTCCTGGCCATGGCGAAGGATATCCGTGTGATTATCATTAAGCTTGCGGACCGTCTTCACAATATGAGGACGCTTCAGTACATGAAGCCGGAAAAGCAGAAGGAGAAAGCGCGTGAGACAATGGAAATCTACGCGCCCATCGCCCATCGCCTCGGTATTTCCAAGATCAAGATCGAACTGGATGATCTGGCGTTAAAATATCTCCAGCCAGATGTCTATTACGATTTGGCGGAGAAGATTTCTTTAAATACGGACGCCAGAGAGAGTTTCGTAAAGAGTATTGTAGATGAGGTGCAGGCGCATTTAAAGGAAGCCGGAATCGTGGCAGAGGTCGGCGGCCGCGTCAAGCATTTCTTCAGTATTTATAAGAAAATGGTGAACCAGAACAAGACTCTGGATCAGATATATGATTTATTTGCAGTCCGCATCATCGTGGACAACGTGAAGGACTGCTATGCGGCGCTGGGCGTGATCCATGAGATGTACAAACCGATTCCAGGGCGTTTCAAGGATTATATCGCCATGCCAAAGCCAAATATGTACCAGTCTCTCCACACGACGCTGATTGGAAGCAACGGCCAGCCGTTTGAAATTCAGATTCGTACTTACGAGATGCACAGGACCGCGGAATACGGTATTGCGGCCCATTGGAAATACAAGGAGAGCGGCAGCGGACAGGTGGCGGCCGGCAAGGAAGAAGAGAAGTTAAGCTGGCTGCGCCAGATTCTGGAGTGGCAGAAGGACATGTCGGACAACCGGGAATTTTTAAACATGGTCAAGGGCGACTTGGACTTATTTTCCGACAGTGTATATTGCTTCACACCCTCCGGTGATGTGAAAAACTTACCGAGCGGTTCCACCCCCATAGATTTTGCGTATGCCATCCACAGCGCGGTAGGCAATAAGATGGTGGGCGCCAGGGTCAATGGCAAGCTGGTAAATATTGATTACGTGATTCAAAACGGCGACCAGGTGGAAATTATCACCTCCCAGAACTCCAAAGGGCCGAGCCGCGACTGGTTGAACCTCGTCAAAAGCACCCAGGCCAAGAACAAGATTAACCAGTGGTTCAAGACGGAACTGAAGGAAGACAATATTATCCGCGGCAAGGAACTGGTGGACCGCTACTGCAAGGCAAAGGGAATCAACTATTCTGAGATCAGCAAGCCTGAGTTCCAGGAAAAGGTCATGAAGCGCTATGCGTTCCGCGACTGGGATTCCGTCCTTGCCTCCATCGGACACGGCGGCTTAAAAGAGGGCCAGGTCATCAACAAGATGGTGGAAGAGCGGGCCCGGAAGATGAAGAAGGAAGTCACTGATACCACCATCTTAAATGACATTGAAGATATGGGCAGCAGGCTTCCGGTCAACAAGCGTTCCAAAGGCGGAATCGTGGTAAAGGGAATACACGACTTGGCAGTCCGTTTCTCCAAATGCTGCAGCCCGGTTCCCGGTGACGAGATTGTGGGATTCGTCACGAGAGGAAGGGGAATTTCCATCCACCGGACCGACTGTGTCAATATTATCAACTTACCGGAGGATGAGAGGAGCCGTCTGATCGATGCCGAATGGCAGGAGTCCGAGGGCGACGACACGAAAGAGCGCTATTCTACGGAAATCAAGATTTACGCCAACAACAGAATTGGCATGTTCGTCGATATTTCCAAGGTATTTACGGAGCGCCAGATCGATATCACCTCCATGAATTCCAGGACGAACAAACAGGGCAAGGCGACCATAACCATGACATTTGACACTCATGGCGTGGAGGAGTTAAACCGCCTGACCGACAAACTGAGACAGATTGAAGGAGTCATAGATATTGAGAGAACCGCGGGATAACGCGGTTTTCTC
>CAUEKH010000175.1 GCA_959018155.1 uncultured Hungatella sp. | reverse complement strand
CGCCCCTGACCTCTTTTTAAAAATCAACCCTGATCTCCTGCTCCATCACTCCTTTTATCATATTAAAGTGAATTACCATTTCATCCCCGGTCTTAAACGGAAATGTCCGAATCAGCACTTTATTCTCGATGGCAGCCGGATCAATCATACCATCCTCTGCCACGCCGTCCTCTATCCTGTAAAAGGAGTAGTTCAGTGATGATGAAATCCCATCGGTTCTAATCCCGCCTGAATACCCTGTGCTTCCTTCTGCATCTAAAACAATTCCTTCCAGCGTCCCCCGGTTCGTCTCCGGTGAGAAAAGCAGGGTGATATGATCCAGTTCCGACCGTTTTACCGATTTTAGATGAAGAATAATCCCGGCTATCTCCAAATCTTTATCAACTTCCACCGTCTCCCCCCGTTCCGGCACTGTAATCTGGCACTCTCCCAAATCGGCCTCACGCCAGCCTCCCAGCTCGTATCGGATTCCAGAAGCCAGAAATGCCGTCATCTCTTCTTCGGCTGCATCCACAGCCACAAGTTCATGGGAAAAACTGTCTTCCCCGCCTACATAGTCCGCCTCAAAGACTTCCCCCTTCCGGCTCTCAAACCTGGCATCGGAAAAAGAGAAGTATGCGTCCTTTAAGAGCGCATCGGAAGTCTCCGTCGTATACCCAATCACCTGACATTCCGACGACAGAGGAACAAACTCCGCGTGCATCCAGCCGGTATCTAAGGTCCTCACCGTATCCTGTGCGTAACCGGTTGGTGGATCTAAAGTAACCGTGGCAGAATATCCATTTAAATAAAGTCTCATCGTACGCCCCTCCGGCGCATCCTCCAACACGTACTCCGCTTCTTCCCGTGAGGCTGTTATATTTGTATCCGTATCTACTGTTGTGACCGAATGCCCCCCAAGCTGCTGGCATCTGTATCTGTTTCCCTCAATCTCCACTTCCAGCAAATCTCCGGTCGTCTCCCTCTCATTTAACCACGATATATTAAAATGGAGGACACCGTCCCGCCGGTATGCCATATCGACAAAGTAATTTTCGTTATCCTCAAATGCCACAGGCCCCTCCATCACCTCGTATTCTGTCAGAACAGCTTCATTTTCCCTGCCCTGGCCTACAATGTAGGTAACAAAACTTCTGGCCGCCGCCATCACTGAATCAAAGTTAAGAAACATGAATGCGAGAGCCGCGCAGGCCGCCAGGATTATACCTCGATTCCAGTTTTTCTTTGACTGCTTTTCTGGATTTTGCATTTCTTTTTCATTTTTCATCTGCCTTACATTGTCAGCACTTTCCCTTTCGCGGCCAAAGGCCAGTTCTGTCAGTTCTTCTAACTGCCTGTCTGTAAACAAATCGTCCAGCCTGTAATCTTTCATCGCCCTTCTCCTCCTTTCACAGCAATCCCGTTATCCTGAAAATACCGCACCAGCTTCTTTTTCAGCCTCGTCAGCCGGCTGTCCACCGCTCTCCTCGAACAGCCTGTTTTCTCCGCGATTTCCTTCGGAGTCAGATGGTAGAGGAAACGGTATGTAAAAAGGATCTTCTCCTTCGGCTTCAACCGTTCTATCACCTCGCCAACCAATTCCTTTAATTCAGCCATATCCTCGTCTTCTGTACTCAGTTCCAGTTCCCCTTCCAGCGGAACCAGATGATACCGCGGCTGCCTCTTCCGGTAATTGAGCGCCCGGCTTCTCGCCATGACCCTCACATACGTCTCTAAACTTCCCCTGGACTCATCAAATTTTTCGTAATTCATAATAATCTCGCACATCACATCCTGCGCGATTTCCTCGATATCCTCCTTCGTTCCAGACGGGTAGAGAATCCGGGCAGCTACGGCCCTGGCTACAGGCACATATCTGTCGTAAAATATTTCCTCCCACTCACGGGAATCGGGTTTCGCTCTCTCTCCTTTTTCCATATGGCCTCCATGTGATTTTCATTCTGTTAAAAGTTTTGCCTTTATCTTATATTACAATAGTTTTACCGGTTTTCTTTCACATTTCGCAAATAAATATTATTTAGCCATTTATGAAAAAAAAGAGAGCTTCCGCCCTCTCTTCATGATATAACCGCTCCCCTACTTCAGCTTCATCACCGATTTTTCCTTCGAAAATCCCGGAATCTGATAGAGAACCAGTAAATCTGTAATTCCCTGTTCCTCCATCCAGGCCCCCATATCCACATTTAAATACCGCAAATCCGCCATATAAACCGTACCGTAATGATTGGCCGCAAAGACGGAAAAACTGTGGGCATAGGAATCCTTGATAATCAGAAGCTTCCTCTCCTTCTCTTCCCCGGAAAGCCCTCTGTTCTCAATCTTCGTAATCGCATGGTTTCCGTCTAAGAATACGCTGTATTTATCCTTTCCCTCCAGCGCATCGTAAAAATAGAGGGAGTCATATTCATCCGGTTCCCCGTCAAAGGTCACGCGGTAGTCTGCGGCTTCTTTCGGCTCCCAGATATCAATGGAATCCGGCTTCCATGGAATATTGACCTTTGAATGGACCGTCCCGAGAAACTCCGTCGTCACCGTATGGACCGTGAAATCCTCCGGCTCCCACGGCTTAATCCCCATGGACCTCGCCCAGGCCTGATATCCTCTGAACGCGCCCGCTGTCGTCCAGTGATGGTCCGTCTTATAGTAGAGCGCCTCGTCCGCGTGCTCTCTCAATATATCCGCTGCCGGGACAAGGATGCGATTCTCCTCCGCCTGCTTCCCCTCCGTCCTCATCTCCTCCGCCAGCTTCTCCGTCACCACTTCCTGGTCATACGGCGCCGCCAACGCCGGAAGCTTATCCTTCATAATCTGAGACGCGGACGGTACCAGCATCACCCGCACGCGCTCCTCCCCCAGCATTTCCACGGCTTTCCAGGAAAACTCCGCCAGTCTGCGCAGATTTTTCTCAAGCTGCCCGCCTTCTATCTCTTCTGTATCAAACTTTTCAATCAAATACCCGTCTTTTCCAAAATATACCCCGTTGGAGTCCTCCCTCCCGGCCAGCCGCTCTGCCGCCACCTTGATTCCGACCCACGCCTCCCTTCCCGGAAACTGGTCGCTCAAATACTTCTCATACTTCACCCCGAAACTACCGTCAGCCAGGCTGGAAACCGTAAATTTCGGGCGCTTCTGTAAATACCTGTTCTCCGATTCAGAAAATGCCTTCTGCGGCTTTCCCATGCTGATCACGGACACCGTCCCCAGAAAAGCCAGGAACATCCAGGTCATAAGCTTACCGTCAGAATTCTTATGCTTTTTTTCTTCCATGGCTCCTCCTTAAAACCGAAAATAGAGAAATGGGTTATAACTCGCGTTTACCAAACAGGCCGTGGAGAGCAGAAGCACTGCCGCAGCAAATATGATTTTTGCCGCCTCTGCTTTCTTCCCGCCGATTTTTCCGCACCATTTCGCCGGAAATGGCGTCGATCCGATCACGGAAGCGCCTGTCAGGAAAAGATTCGTCACAATCAGATACAGCGTCCTGCGGTTCACCAGCGCCAGCCCGCCGGCGCCGGCCATCTGTCCCAGATACACAAGCCCCTCCGCCATATTTTCATGCGCAAAAAGGACCCAGCCGAGAAAGACGAAAAACATGGCGTAAACCCCCTGTAACAGCCCCGGCATCTTAACGAGATACCGCTTTAAAACGAATTTCTCCAGCAGTAAAAGCACGCCAAAGTACAGTCCCCACAGCAGATAATTCCAGGCCGCCCCGTGCCAGATTCCCGTAGCCAGCCACACAATCAGTATATTCCGGACCTGTCTCGCCACGCCCTTCCGATTGCCGCCAAGCGGAATATAGACGTACTCTTTAAACCAGGTGCTCAGAGTAATATGCCACCTCCGCCAGAAATCCGTGATACTCCGGGCCGTATAGGGATAGCGGAAATTTTCCGGAAAATGGAATCCCATCATGGCTCCCAATCCCATAGCCATATCCGAGTAGCCGGAAAAATCAAAGTAAATCTGCATTCCAAATGCGAAAATCCCCAGCCAGACCATCAGAACAGTCCGTTCCCCATCCGGCACTCCCGATATCTCCGACCAGAGCGCACCCATATAATTTGCTATCAGAACCTTCTTTCCCAGTCCCACCGCAAACAGAAAGACTCCTCTCGAAAACGCTTCGTATCCCTCTTTCCTCTCCTTAAGTTCTCTGGCAATCGTATGGTACCGCACAATCGGCCCTGCAATGAGTTGAGGGAACATGGAAACGTATGCCCCGAAATCAATGATATTTTTCTGCGGCTCGGCCTCTCTTCTGTAAATGTCGATCGTATACGACATCGTCTGAAACGTATAAAAAGAAATCCCAATCGGCAGCGCCAGTCCTGGAAGCGGCAGATTAAGCCCGATCAGCCGTCCGGCCGTCTCCATCAGAAAGTCAGCGTATTTAAATACGCCGAGAAGGCCAAGATTGATGATGACAGAAGAAGCCACCGTCACTTTCGCGGCCTTCTCCCGCCCTTCCTCCCGAAAATGCCAGACCAGCCGGCCATGAATATAGTCCACCAGTGTGGAAAACAGCAGAAGGGAAATATATACCGGCTCTCCCCAGCCATAAAAAATGAGGCTCCCAATGAAAAGAACTCCATTGCGGAACCTCACGGGAGCAGCGTAATATGCAAGTAACATAACCGGTAGAAACCGGAACAAGAATAAAAGGCTGCTAAATACCATAATTATCCCTCAAAAAACGCGTCAATCGCATCAACCGCTTTTTTATTCTCTTCCTGAGATGACTTTAACGCCTCTTCCTCTCCCTTTTCGAGAGCCTCGTCGGAAGCCGTTCCCAGCATAACAAAGAACACGTAATCGCCGTGGCGGACAACCTCTGACGCCTCCACCTTGCTTATGTTCATCTGATACTGCATGGACTCCTCCACAAGCGTTGTCCGGTTATCATTTAACAGCTTTTCAATCTCAGCGCCTTTTCCCTCTTTTGCCTTGAAAGCCAGGAAGGTATCCACATGGACACTGATCATCGGCCCCTCGGCAATTGACTCTTCATATAAATCTTCCGATATGCCAAACATATCGTTTAAAGCCTGCGCATCGTAGGGCGCGCTTGGAATGTAATTCTCTCCGTATACGTCTTTAACCGCCTGGTGGACTTTCTCCAAATCCACGTTGACCGCCTGTGTTGTCTCTATTGCAGTCTCTGTCTCACTGCTTCCGTTGCCCGTTTTCCCGCCGCAGGCTGTAATGCTGACAGCCGTCAAAAACAGCGCGATTGCATAAATTGATTTTCTCATAAATGCCTCCTTTACCTTGTCAGGGGAAATCAATCTCTCCCCGCGGATTCTTATTATAATATATCAGGGCAAATTTATCTATATTATATCTCCTACAAAATACTGAAGGTTATCTTACGAAAGAGAAATTTCAGAGCAAAAAAATAACCATCCTGCCTGACAGCAGATGGCTATTTTTATCATGTCAATGGCAATTCCGCCATCGAAACTCTTATCTCACTCCCGAAACCGGTCATTTCCCCACCAGTCCGGCATCAGTTCTTTCAGCTTTACCGCTCTTTTGGTGTCGTAATCGAGCAGCACCTCTGTCTCTCCGCCGTCCTTATCGAGCTGCATCATAAATTCCCGGCAGGCGCCGCAGGGCGGAATCACCTTTCCGTCATAGAGAACAGCCAGAACCTTCTCGATCTGTGATTCTCCGTTCGTAATCATGTTGGCAATCGCGTTCCGCTCCGCACACATTCCAAGTGAACAGCCGGTATCAATACAGACTCCCACATAGATATTCCCGGCTTTCGTCAGAACAGCGGCGGCTACTCCTCCCGATTCAATGAACGGAAAAATCTTCCTGCACACTAAAACCTTTTTCGCTTCCTCGTACAGCTTATCCCAAATATCCACGTTTTTCCTCCTGACGCTGCTTTTTGTCTTCCGTTTTCCGTCCTGCGGCCATTCCACATTTCCTGCCTGAATTTACTTCTTCTCCACGTCTGTGTAATACAGAT
>CAUEKH010000174.1 GCA_959018155.1 uncultured Hungatella sp. | reverse complement strand
GGCGTCACATAGACGAGACCAGGATCCGCTTCCCGGATCGTCGGAACGCCAAAACCACCGACAATCGCGGCCGTAATCTCGCCGGAGGTGAACATATTGATTAAATCAGACGACTTGGCATAAGTCTTCACGATATTCGGTTTCAACTCCTCCAGAGCCTCAAATGCGGCGGCTCCGTCATCGGTTGTCACATCGACTCCCTTATAATCACCTGCCATATAAACCATGGCCGGTCCAAAGGTGGTGGTAATATCCGGAATCGCGATACTTCCCTCTAACTCTTCCCTCCACAAATCATCAAAACTCTTAATCTCAAAACCCGTTTTTTCCGGGTTGTAAATGATTCCAATGCTGTTAATCGTGTAAGCGATCCCCTGTCCCGCTTCCGCCATCGTCTTCGCCGCCCCAATCAGATACCGGCTGTTCTCAATCCGGCTCAAATCAAGCGGCTCGAAAAGCCCTTCCTCAATCCCCTTTGCCGTCATCGCCTGGGAAAGTTCAATCACGTCGATGGTCGTCTCAGAATTGGCGGCCAGCTTCGTATACCTCTCATTGGTGCTTCCCGTCTCAGTCACGATTTTGCAGCCAAACTGCTCCTCAAATGGCCGGTATACCTCCTCCCCGGAGATATCCTCGCTCAAACCGTAGGTGGAAAGCACCAGCTTTTTCGCTCCATTCTCCGCCTTCACACCATTCTCCGCTCCAGAACCGCCGCAGGCTGTTAAACTGCTGACAACAAGTGCCGTACCTATAGATAAAGCAATGATTTTCTTCATTTTTTCCCTCACAATCTGATTTTTATGGTTCTTCCTCTACCGATTCACCAGGACAACCTTCTCCTCCGGCAGATAAAGCCGGATATGGTCGCCTTCGCGGTACGCCTCCTCCGCCCTCATATTGACCAGAAACTTGCCTGCTGCCGTCTCCACCTCATACTGGTAACTCTTTCCCAGAAATGTGCGCACGCCAATCGTTCCCTCCAGCGTATTTTTCGTGCGCCCCTCTCTGTCCACCTCGATATCTTCCGGCCGGATCGTCCCCGTCAGACCGGTTTCCCCGCCATTTGCAGACAGCCGGAAATGCCCGTCGCCATTCATGGCGTCAGACATTTTCACCGAAAACTCCGCTCCCCCCACCGTTCTGAAACTGTCTCCATCTTTCGTGAAATTCAGGAAATTTTCAAATCCAATGAATCTTGCCACAAATTCCGTCTCCGGCCTGCCATAAATGCGTTCCGGCGTATCGTACTGCTCGATCACGCCCCGATTCATGACCGCCACCTTGTCGGAGATGGAGAAGCACTCCTCCTGATCGTGGGTGACAAACAGTGTCGTAATTCCCAGCTGCTTCTGAAGGCGTTTGATTTCCACGCGCATATTGACCCGCAGCTTGGCGTCGAGGTTGCTCAGCGGCTCATCCAAAAGCAGAAGCTTCGGTTCCATCACCAGCGCCCTTGCCAGGGCCACCCTCTGTCTCTGGCCTCCCGACATCTGCTGTGGAAAGCGGGACGCAAACTCGGTCAGCCCGCAGATTTCCAGCATGTCCTTCACCTTTTTATCCATCACAGCCTTATCCGTTTTTCTGATTTTCAGGCCAAATGCCACATTGTCATACACGGAGAGGTGAGGGAACAGCGCGTAACTTTGAAACACCAGCCCGAAATTCCGCTTATGGACCGGCACCCTTGTAAAATCCGCCTCATCCAGGGTAAATACTCCCGCCTGCGGCTCCACAATTCCCGCCACCACGCGCAGCGTCGTCGTCTTTCCACAGCCGCTGGGCCCGAGAAGCGATACCAGTTCTCCCTCTTCCACCTCCAGATTCAGCCCTTTCAAAACCTGCTTTTTCCTGTCGTACCAGACATCAATATCCTTAAGCGTCATAAACGCCATCGCATTTTCCTCCTTGTCATGAGCGCCTGACTACTTTGTCAGGGTGGCAATTCCCAGTGTTTTATCGACGATCACCATGATCAGGACCGCAGCCGCCATCAAAAGCACGGAAACTGCCGATACGGTCGGGTCGAAATGATACTCGATATAGTTCATCAACGTAGCCGGAAACGTGGAAACCCCGGGGCCTGATAAGAACATGGAAACCGGAATATTGTTAAAGGAATTGATAAAAGCCAGCATAAATGCCGCCGAAATTCCCGATGTAATGTTGGGAAGCACCACCCGGAAGAACGCCTGCATTTTCCCGCACCCCAGACTCCACGCCGCCTCCTCCACCGAGAAATCAAACTGGTCCAGGCTCGAACCGACCACCCGGATGACGTAAGGAAGCGTCACCATAAAATGGCCTGCCAAAAGCCCCGAAAACACCGGAATTCTCAGTGTCAGAACGAGGAACTGATAGAGCACAAAACCAATGACAATACCTGGCACAATAGTTGGAGATAAGAAAACCGATTTCAAAATCCCTCTCCCCTTAAGCCCCGATCTTGCCAGCGCGTAGGCTGCCGGAATCCCCACAACCAGGGCGATCAGGGTAGAAAGAAGAGCGATTTCCAGACTCGTCAAAAATGATTTGCGAAACGATTCAAGCGCAAACACTTTCAAAAACCATTTGAAAGAAAATGATTCAATGGGGAAGGTGATGGCGCTTCCGCCCTCGAATGCCGTCACCGTGATAATGATGAGCGGAATAATCAGAAACGCGAACACAAGCGCGGCAAAGATTGTGAGCAGCTTATTCTTACGCATTTTTACCTCCTCTTCTGTCCAGCTTATCCGCCAGGGCATTGAATCCTTTCATCACGATCAGGGTTACAACAATCATAATCAGAGAAATAACCGCGGCTCCGTCCCAGTCTCCCACCGTCATGGCCCTCTGATAAATAAATGTGGACAGCACCATATTTTTGTTGCCGCCGAGAAGCTGAGGCGTCGTGTAGGCCGTCAGCGTACCGGTAAACACCAGAATCCCCCCGACGATAATTCCCGGCAGACTCAGCGGAAAAATCACTTTAAGAAATGCGGTCAGCCGGCTGGCTCCCAGACTCTGAGCCGCCTCCATCATGTCGTCGCCGATATTTTCCATCACGCCCGCCACCGTCACGATCATCAGCGGCAGAAACAAGTACACCGAACCGATGATAATGGCAAAATCGGTATACAATAATTTTACCGGCTTCTCAGCCATTCCCGCCGCCATAAGAAAGCGGTTGATGATCCCATTGCTTCCCAGAATATTGATCCAGGCAAAGCTGCGAACTACCGAGTTGGTCATCATCGGGAAAATAGAAACCGCCAGCAGAATCCCTCTCCATTTTTTACTGCATCGGCTGATAAAATACGCGGTCGGCACTCCCGTCACCATGCAGGCTGCCGTGGTAATCACCGCCACCTTCCCGGTGCGGACAAATATTTTAAAATAGTACTCATCCCGGAAAAATTCCACATAAGAGCTGAACGGATAATCCCCGGCTGAGATCGTGGGAATCAAAACCCTCAGAAGCGGAAGGAAGAGACATACCGCCAGAATTACCAGCCCCGGCACAACCATGATAAATGCACTGCTTTTCTTCATTTTGACCTCTCCATACGTTTCGTGACACGTGATTACGCGGTTACTTATAAGTAATGTTAATCCAATCAAACATATTTATTATATTTTACGGTATCACGAACGTCAAATATATAAAAACTATAATTTTCATGCAGCAAAGCTATACTATTACAGAAATAACTGGCATCGTTCCAGGATCCTGTTGCAGGAGGAATCAACCATGGAATTAAAAGAAGCACGCTATATTCTGGCAATCGCCAGAACAAAAAGCATCAGCAAAGCCGCTGACGCCCTCTACATTTCCCAGCCTTCCTTGAGCAAGTATTTAAAAAACTTGGAGCAGCAGATTGGAACGCGGCTGTTCGACAGAATCGGAAATAATTACTATCCCACCTATGTGGGGGAACGTTACCTCCATTATGCGGAAAAAATCGTGAAATACGGCACAGAATGGGATACAGAGCTTGATGATATTATGCACCGAAACCATGGTCGTTTAAACATCGGGGTTCCAATCATGCTGAGCAATACCATTCTCACCCCTACGATTTCCGAATTCCACCGGATTTATCCATACGTCACCATCAACGTGATGGAGGAAGTGAATTTTGTGGCAGAACACACGTTAAGCGACCACATTGTTGATTTAATCTTTTATAATGTCCATGAATTTCCAAAGAATCTCGATTACCAGATTCTTAATAAAGAGGAAATGGTTCTCATTCTGCCGTCTTCCAGTCCCATAACAGAAACAGCCGTAAAACGAGAGGGATTTCACTATCCCTGGCTCGATTTACGGCTGCTTGCCGACGAAAATTTTATTTTACTCTACCCGGATCAGAATACGGGAGGCATGGCCTTAAAGCTGTTTTCAGAATACGGCATGGAACCACATGTTCTCATGTACACCCGCAACAACGAAATGTCCATCCGCCTGGCCATGGAAGGGCTGGGCGCCGCCTTTGCCCCCGAAAGCTACTACCATCATTTAAAATCCACGGAACCATCCCCCTCGGCCTGCTTTTCCATCGGCGAAACGAAAACAGAAAGCACACTGATCGCGGCATATCAGAAGAACCGGTATCTGCCGCAGTACGCACGCGTCTACCTGGATATGGTAGCTGCGCACTGCCGGAACCGGTATGGGGAACCGCCATGAATCTGATTTCCATACACAAGAAGTTCCTCCTCTGTCACTGATAACTTGTCAGATTAGGCTTTTCACCGACTGAATCCGCCAGTTCTCCCCCGACTTTTCATACTCAATCTGCACATCACTGTCGAAATGCGCAATAATCCGCTGCTCTCCTTCCCACTCATACGGAGTCCCGTTCCACATCAGAAAGCTTTCCACGAAAATCTTATGATCCACTGAAAAATTCTGGATGCACTGCATGGTAAGATTCATAAACTTCATCGAATCGACAGGAGAAAATACCTCCTCCGGCACGCCGGAAAATGCCACAAAGATAGCTCCGCCCGAGTGCGGCCCCCTGTAATAGCACAGCTTCTCCGAAGAAATCCCACATGCCACAATGGATAAATTATGGCCCTGAAAGGTATCATCCAACTGAAACTCAGGAACGGTCAGAGGCTCCAGCCCCCATTTTTCCCCGGTCCGCCTCGCTTCCTCCGCGACTTTAAGGATAGTTTCTGAAAATCCATTGATATTCTCCCAGCCCCACAGCCACGTATTGTCAGAGGCGGCCTCATTGCCGAGAAACTGAAGCGGATATTCGGAGGTTCCAAATGAAATAATCCCGCGCGAAAAATCCACATTCCAGTCCTGCCCTCTGACAACCAGCTCGCCACATGCCGTCTGTATCGCCATCATTTTCCCCAGACAGGCCGAAAATACGGTATCCCAGTTGCTTTTATCTATTTCACCATGATTCTCCAAAAATGACTTTCTCCCGATTTTGACAGGTTCTCGTTTTCTTCTGAATAATCCCATGTCTCCTCTCCCTCTTCTCTCATATGGTATTCGTAACATTTTTCCCGGATAACAACGCATGTGCACCTAAACCATACGGTATTCCGACACCGTTCTCCAGGTCTCGCGGCACAGTTCCACCAGTTCAGATAAGCTGTCATCAGACGGACAAAACTGTGTTTCTACCAGATTTTCATTTATTACCTCTTTTGTAACAGCCTCAATCATGTGAAGCCGCTCGCCAGGTTTTACCGGCTTTACAGAAATTTCTATCTCCTTACTGGCAAGCAGCCGCTGTGACAGCCTGCTTCCGTTCAATGACATTTTCACAAATTCCGGTTCGGAACTGCGAATCAGATACCGCTTATCGAGTTCTTTGTCCCCGGTGATGATATCCTGTCTCCGGACCAGTTCTACCGCCCTTTTTAATATCCCATAAGGCTGGATTGTCAATGAAAATGGTTTGTCCAGCCCCCCGCTGATCACTGCATGTGCCCTGAAAGTAATCCAGCCGTTGCCGACGCCTTTAATCACCGGCT
>CAUEKH010000173.1 GCA_959018155.1 uncultured Hungatella sp. | reverse complement strand
ATGTCCTTTTCCTTATCCGTTAAGTCAAAGTACTTTTCTGCGTTGGCTAACGCCCTGCGCGGATGGGTAAATCCGTGAAAGTGTTCTCCCGTCTCCTTCGCATGGGTATGCCAGTCGTATAAGAATAAATCATGCAGAAGTCCCGCTCTGGTGGTCTGTACATAGTCCCATCCAAAGCGGCGGCAGATCCGGTAACTTAAATAAGATACCTTGATGCAGTGCGCCTTACAGGTAGTATCCCCATGCTGCATAAATAAATCCATGGACTGAAAAACAGGATTTTCCATGATATCCCGGACACACTCCATGTATTCTTCATCTTCGTCGTAACATTCCCGTACCACCCAGGAGGAATCCTCCGCCCACTTGCGTGCTTCCTCTCGCTCTTTTTGGGTAAAATACTGATTCTCCATACAGTTGACAGCTTCTTTCTTCCAAAACATGTTTTAATAGCCAATTAACCAGTCATAAAGTTCCTGATACTTCATTGCGGAAGTATTCCAGGAGTAATCCTTCGCCATTGCGCGGTCGATAATCTTGTTCCACTCCCGCTTCTTTTCATAGTAGATCTTCTCCGCATAGCGGATAATGGAGAGCATCTCATGAGCATTATAATTCTGGAAAGAGAATCCCGTTCCGGTACCCTCAAACTCGTTGTACGGTTCCACGGTATCCTTCAACCCGCCCGTCTCACGGACAATCGGAACTGTCCCGTAGCGAAGCGCCATCAGCTGGCTCAGTCCGCACGGTTCAAACAGCGACGGCATCAGAAACGCATCACAGGCCGCATAAATCTTATGGGACATAGGCTCTGAATAATAGAGATTCGCAGAAACCTTGTCATTATACTTCCAGTCGTAATGGCGGAACATGTTCTCGTACCGCTCCTCGCCGGTTCCCAAAACCACCAGCTGGATATCGTCCTGGCAGAGTTCATCCAGAACGCACTGAATCAAATCGAGTCCCTTCTGGTCTGTCAGTCTCGACACAATTCCGATCATGAACTTCTTTTCATCCTGGGCCAGCCCAAGTTCCTGCTGAAGCGCACGTTTATTCTTAATCTTTTCCTTGCGGAAATTCTTTGCGTTATACTGCTGTACAATATAGGAATCCGTCTCCGGATTGAAGTCCTCGTAATCAATACCATTGACAATTCCGCGCAGGCTGTTAGCCCGTGCCCTCATCAGTCCGTCAAGCCCCTCGCCATAGAAAGGCATCTTTATCTCTTCTGCATACGTATCGCTGACCGTGGTGATCGCGTCCGCGTAGACAATTCCGCCCTTCAGCAGATTGCCATCCTTGTATGCTTCCAGCTTATCCGGAGTAAAGTAATAGTCCGGAAGCCCCGTAAACATCTTGATTGTTTTGACATCCCAAACTCCCTGGAACTTTAAGTTGTGGATGGTGACAACCGATTTCATGTCGCGGAAGAACTCCCCTTCATGGAAACGGTCTTTTAAAAGGACTGGAATCAGCGCCGTCTGCCAGTCATGGCAGTGGACTACGTCCGGCTGGAAACCAATCACCGGAAGGGCCGACAATGCCGCCCTCGAGAAAAAGCAGAATTTTTCCAAATCAAAATACCAGTCGCCGTATGGCTTTGGTCCGTTAAAATAGCTTTCGTTATCAATAAAGTAAAAAGTAATCCCCTCATAAACGTACTGAAGAATCCCTACATATCTGCTCTGGCCAAGATAGTCCATGTAGAAATGGTTGACATATTCCATCTTGTTTCTCCAGTCTTCCTTGATGCACAGATACTTTGGAATCATAACACGAACATCAAAATATTCTCTGTCAAAGCACTTGGGAAGAGAACCCACTACATCCGCAAGTCCTCCTGTTTTTATAAAAGGTACTGCCTCCGATGCAACGAATAATATCTTCTTCATCAAAAAACCTCCCTCAATCCGATAGTCGCCCCTGGAGGGACGCTGTTCTTTACTCTCTAGTATACTGCATTTTCAGGAAATAAGGAAGTATCTTTGTGACAGAAATTCTAAAGTTTTTTATACGATAATCTTATTCTGTCCGCAATCAGGGCAATAAATTCGGAATTCGTCGGCTTACCTTTGCCCGTGCTGACTGTATAGCCAAATAAATAGTCGAGAGTGTCGACTTTACCGCGGCTCCATGCCACCTCAATCGCATGGCGGATGGCCCGCTCCACACGGCTCGGCGTCGTATTATTTTTCTTGGCAATAGTAGGATAGAGGATTTTTGTCACACTCGTCAGCATTTCCTGATCCTGCACGGAAATCATGATGGCGTCTCTCAAATACTGGTATCCCTTGATATGGGCGGGAATCCCAATCTCATGAAGCATCTGAGTCACATCATTTTCTAAGTTCTGCTCCATATACTCTTCTTTGTTCACGTACGGCTTCACCTTCTTAATACCGGCCGTCGGCGCATTTTTCGCCTTTCCGTGACCCACTCTGCGCACCTTGTCAATAATGATATCTCTGTTAAATGGCTTCATTATGTAGTAATTTGCGCCCATACGGAAGGCATCTTCTGTAATATTCTCACTTCCGGCCGCAGTCACCATAATAAACGACGGTATTTTCGTCACGGATTCGTTGCTTCTCACCCGCTCCATCACCGTAATTCCGTCCATTCTCGGCATGATGACATCTAATAAGACAACATCAGGATTCGTCTTTACAATCATATTGTAAGCATCTTCGCCATTATCCGCCTTTCCTACCACATGGAAGTCTTCCTCTCCCTCCAGTATATCACTCAGCAGACTAACGTCTGCAGGTTATCATCTGCAATTGCAATATTGATTTCCGACATGTTCCTACTCTCCTCCTGTTTGTTTATGTAAAATTTTTGTGTAAAGCCATTATAGACGCGTGTCGCTTTCGCCGCAATCCAAATCTATCGCAGAAAACGACAAATTTCGACAATCATTTTCAGGCAGATTTTTGACAGGAAATCAGACACAACAACTTATTGTGCCAATCCCTGAGAAAAAATACTTTATCTGCCAAAACACATATTTCTACACAGGAAACACATCTTGTTGAAAAATGAAGCACAGTGTCGGGAAAAAATTTGAGACTTCAGAAGAAATACGAATTTCGAAAGCCTCCCGACACCCTTCTATTATATCTGCCATAAAAATGATCTTCAACTGTTTCTGCTCCATCTGACGTTAAAAAGGCCACCGAATCTTTTACGACTCGATGGCCTGAATATACGAATCAGTCTTTTTCTTTCTGATTTCCTTTTGAGGTGGTTTCTTTTTGAGGTGGTTTCTTTCGATATAATTTTCGATCAATATGCAAACTCAGCTATTTCCACATCATCATCTATCCTGTACGAA
The DNA here is from genome assembly GCA_959018155.1 of uncultured Hungatella sp. Classification (GTDB taxonomy): domain Bacteria; phylum Bacillota; class Clostridia; order Lachnospirales; family Lachnospiraceae; genus Hungatella. Next base: position 2,656 of record CAUEKH010000173.1, on the reverse strand, counting down.
CAGTCTTCTCCCGCTGCTCCACCGGAAGAGGCCTGCCCTGCCTTACGGATATGGGTCCCGTCCCCGCTTCCGTCGTGAACCACAAAACGCAGACCTTTCAGACTCCTGCTGCCCTTCACCGTAATTGTATTTCCGCGGCGGACTGCCGTAATCGTATCGGTTATATTTCCATCTGTATCCACCAGCGTACATAATGCTTCTGCCTCTTCTGTCAGTTCATATAAATGGATGACTGAGCAGGCGCGGTAGTCGTAATCCGGCCGGTCTTTCCTGTCGCCGACAGCCAGCATGGTGTTTTCCCTGATATAGAGCGGCAGAGAAAAATAGTCGTAAACGCCCTGATAGAACCGTCCGCCTTCCTTCACCTCACCGCTTAAATAATCGGTCCACCGTCCCTGCGGCAGGTAATAGTTCACCCGTCCCTCTTCGTTGAACACAGGCGCCACCAGAACCGAATCCCCCAGCATATACTGGGTATCGAGATACGGGCAGGCCGGATCAGCCGGGTATTCAAATACCATGGGCCTCATCACCGGAATTCCGGTGGCAGACGCCTCCACTGCTTTCGCGTAGAGATAAGGCATCAGAGTACATTTTAACTGAGCAAAGAATTTGAGCACGCGATCCGCCTCCTCATCGAACAGCCACGGAACGCGATAACTGCCGGAACCGTGCAGTCTGCTGTGGGTGGAGAGAAGTCCAAATGCCGACCACCGCTTATAGAGATCCGGGGTAGCCGTACTCTCAAATCCGGAAATATCGTGGCTCCAGAAGGAGAAACCACTCATAGCGAAGGAGAGGCCGCCGCGCAGCGTCTCCGCCATGGAAGCGTAGCTGGCCATACAGTCGCCGCCCCAGTGCACCGGGAACTGCTGGCAGCCCGCCGTTGCACTCCTGGCAAATACGACCGCCTCCTTCTCCCCCTTTACCTCTTTTAACAGTTGAAACACGCACTGGTTGTAAAGATATGTATAGTAATTGTGCATGGAAACCGGATCGCTTCCGTCGTAATAACTCACATTGATCGGAATCCGCTCCCCAAAGTCCGTCTTGAAGCAGTCGACGCCCATTTCCAGGAGAGTGCGCAGCTTATCGCTGTACCAGCGGCAGGCCTCCGGATTCGTGAAATCCACCACCGCCATACCAGCCTGCCAGTTATCCGTCTGCCAGACACCGCGGCCATCTCTGCGTTTTAAGAAGTACCCATGTTCCATACCTTCTCTGAAAAATGGCGTCCCCTGAGCAATATAAGGATTAATCCACACGCAGATCTTAAGCCCCCGGTCATGGTACCTTTTAAGCATCCCCCGTACATCGGGAAATGCCTCCGCATCCCATTCAAAATCGCACCACTGAAACCCCTTCATCCAGAAGCAGTCAAAATGGAACACCGAAAGCGGAATCTCCCGCTCCTCCATGCCGCCGATAAATGAGGAAGTCGTCTCTTCATCATAGTTTGTCGTAAAAGAAGTGGAGAGCCACAGGCCAAAACTCCACGCCGGCGGAAGTGCCGGCCTCCCCAGCATCCTGGTGTAGGAACTGATAATTTCCTTCGGCGTCGGACCGTAAAAGAAGAGATACTCAAGTTCCTCCCCTGGAACGGAAAATCCCGCGTATTCCACCTTCTCACTGCCCACCTCAAAGGAAACGTTATCCGTGTGATCCACCAGCACGCCGTACCCCTTATTCGTCATGTAAAATGGAATACTCTTGTAGGCAATCTGAGAGGATGTCCCGCCATCCTCATTCCAGGTCTCCAGGCTCTGCCCGTTTTTCACAAATGGGCCAAATCTCTCTCCAAGGCCATAGACGCACTCGCCCGGCTGTAAAGAGAGTTCTGTGAGCATATACGTTTTCCCTTCTTCCGATAAATAATCATCTCCTGGAAGCATGGTAGATTTTCTCTTATCCACAGTCATATGAGACAGATTATGGAATCCGCAGGAAGTCAGCACCTTTCCGTCCGCCTCGAACCGGTACCCCCATTTCTTTCTGTCGACCCGGACGGTCACCCGGCCGCTCACCATAACCGCCTCATCCTCCGTCACTGTCACAGTGACCGGACACGATTTTTCCTTCTTCGCAAACTTCGGCTCCTTTTTCTCGTAGCCTTCATAATGCCACGCCCTGACCGATATCACATCCTCCTCAACAGCCTTAAACTCCACGGTGATAGCCGGAAGATTCAGAGTATCTCCCCGGGAGACGATACGCCGGGCCGGCGCCAGAATGCGCATTCCCCCTTCTATCTCCTTCACATCATATGCCTCCGACGCATGGTACGCGCGGACGTGCTCACTCCCCAGCCAGTAACCTTCTGTGAATTTCATATTTTATGTTCTCCTTTTGCACAAATGAATCTTTTTGGCAGCTGATACCCCAAATTTATTTCACCAAATACCGGGACGCATTGCCCCTGTTATACGGGGCATGGTAAGGGGCATAGTGAGGGTAAAGCTTATATACTCACCAGATACAAATGGCCCCGACCACATGCAACTATTATACTACATGGGGGTTATTTCTTCATCACAAAAAGAGCCATACACTGTCTATTTTTTAACCTTTCTTCGGCTTTTTAACCTTATCCTGTCGGAAAATCAGAAGAGATTCCCGGCATTTTTTACTGGCTTATGCCTGTCAGGCGAGAATAAAA
>CAUEKH010000172.1 GCA_959018155.1 uncultured Hungatella sp. | reverse complement strand
TAAAATAAAATGGTGGGGAGCGGACCGCCTCCGGCCCTGACTCCTGACACCAAATTTCTCTTAAGAGCATTTACGAAAGTAACTTTAAATTACTGAGCAGATTCCAGCTGCTCTCGATTTTTCAACATCTCAATCATTTTGAACTTCACATGGATTGTTCTGCCGCTGTCTTCTCTGCAAATGGCCTGATAGTCGGCTGCATCCAGTGATGCTTCGAGCAGTGATTTCGACTTATCCGGCACGACGGCGTAAGTGGAATCTACAAAACACAGCGGCGGATAGAGCACGCACCACCAGTTGTGTCCTTTGCCGCTGCCAATTTCCACTCTCACGGCTTCATAGGTACCGCAGGGGAAAACCATATCTCCATACGTCTTCGTCGGAAAGTAACAGTCGGTTACCTCCATATGTGCGGGATAATCGTATCCCTGTGATTTCATGTAATCTTCCGCTTCCTGTTCCAGGCGGGCGCGGTTCATTTCCACATACTTCTCAGTCTCGTCCAGAGTGGCATTTTCACCCAGATCTTCATAGATGGAATCGAGAAGCAGGGTCCGCACCTCCAGCTTCAGCTGCTGATCCGCTTTTGAGTCACTGTTTGCCAGCACGTGAAAACGCAGGATTTCCGGCGCAATCCGGGCGGCCATGGCTTCGTCATTTGCTCTGTTTGCGGCCATAGTAAAAAGAAAGGCCAGCAGCAGGCATGTAATACACAAATATAAATCTCGTTTTCGTTTCACGTTACGATTACTCCCTTCTCCTTTTATTGAAGACGGTGACCTGTGCGCAGAGCGTGCAGGTTATCGTTTCCCAGGAAAATCTGCTTGTTGTAATTGTAACCATATGTGCTATAATATAAACACTGTAAAATAAAAAAGGAGTAAAAACATGGCAGACAGGAATTCCCCCATCGGGGTATTTGATTCGGGTGTCGGCGGCCTGACAGTCGCGCGGGAGATTATGAGGCAGATGCCGGATGAGCATCTCGTCTACTTCGGAGACACGGCCAGGCTTCCTTACGGTAACAAGTCGAAAACAACAGTTATTCGCTATACGAAACAGATTATCCGTTTTTTGCTGACGCAGGATGTGAAGGCGATTGTGATTGCCTGCAATACGGCCACAGCCCATGCGCTGGAGACGGTAGAAAAAGAACTGGAGATCCCCATTATCGGCGTGGTCCATGCCGGATCCAAGACCGCCGTGGAGGCCACGAAGAACGGGAAAATCGGGATTATAGGAACCGCCGGAACGATCCAGAGCGGTGTGTATACAAAAGTCATGAAGGAGATGCGTTCCGACATTGAGGTGACAGGTAAGCCGTGTCCCTTACTCGTGCCGCTGGTGGAGGAGGGGCTGTTCCACGATTCAGTCACAGATGAGATCGCCTCCCGCTATTTAAGTGAACTGAAGGGCAAGTATATTGATACCCTGGTGCTGGGCTGCACGCACTATCCGCTGCTGCGTTCCACCATCGGCCGGCTGATGGGACCGGATGTGACGCTTGTAAACCCGGCATATGAGACAGCGCTGGAATTGAAACAGATCCTGGAAGAAAAGAACCTTCTGCGGGAGGATACGCGGACCGGAGAAGAAAAATACCATTTTTACGTCAGTGACTTAGCAGAGAAATTTACGGATTTTGCCGCCTCGATCCTGCCGGAGCAGGTGAAGGAGACGAAGCAGATAAATATAGAGGAGTTTTAAATATGACAAGAGATGTACTGATTACTGTCAGCGGAACCCAGTTTGCGGATGGCGACAGCAATAAGATAGAGATGATCACGGCCGGGGACTATTTCCTGAAAAATGGAAATCACTACATACTCTATGAAGAGGTGGAGGAAGGCTCTGAAAGTGTGATTAAGAATACAATTAAGATCCGGCCGGAGGGAATGGATATTATCAAGCGCGGAAGCACCAGCGTCCATATGACATTTGAGAAGGACAAAAAGAACTTATCGTGCTATGCGACACCGTTCGGGGAGATGATGATCGGCATCAACACCAACGATATTTTCATTCATGAGACAGAGGACAGCTTAAAGGTTCAGGTGGCCTATTCCCTGGATATCAATTATGAACACGTGTCAGACTGCAGCATTATGCTGGATATCCATTCGAAGTCCACGGCTGATATTCATTTGCTGTCGTAAATGAATATCAGCCAAAGCAGATAACCGGGATTCTGTTATTTTACCGTGTAATTCAGCTTCACTGTAATAGAAGCAGTCTTTCCCTTGGAGGTGGTGTTAAATGCGCCGCCGTAGCTGTATTCGTCAGAATCGGAGTTCTGCCCGGTGATCTGGAAAACACCTAAATTGGCGCTTAAGAGATCCCCGACCTTTGAGCCGGAGTTCTTTGCCAGGATATCGATTCTCTGGCGTGCATTCATGGTCGCCTCCTCGATCAACTCCAGCTTCAGTTCATCGAGCTTCGTGTAGTAATACTCAGGGGAGTCGGAAACCAGTTCTACTCCTGAATCAATAAGCTTGGTAATATCCCTGGAAATGGTTTCAATCTTGTCCACCTCATAGGAGGAGACCGCAAACTGCTGGCTTAATTCATAGCCGTCAGATACCTCGTCAATAACATAGCCCTCGTCGTTGTAGACGTTTTTCGTTTTCTTATAGATATCGACGGAGAAGAAAGTCATCTCCTCATCGGTAACTCCGTTGTCGTAGAGATACTGCCGTATGATATCAGAATTCTTCTTAATGCTTGCGTAGGCCTCTTTTGTAGTGGCTCCTGTTACGCTGAACTGTCCCCTCCATACAATTAAGTCTGATATGAAGTCCCTGCTGGCCGAGCCGGTAGCATTAAAGCCATTGCTTTTGGAAAGCTGTTTAAAGCCTGTAAGGCTTCCGGCCGCGATAGTAAAGCAGATGATGGCGGTGATTCCGGCAATGATGGAAATGATGATGGACTTATACTCTTTCAACATATAAAAACTCCTCTCTTTGAAAAAAACCGGCCCGAACTGCCTGTCCGAAGCCGGTTGATATGAAAATGCTGCCGCAAAATACTACTTTTTCTTTCCTTTTTCTGCGCTGCTGTTTTTTCCAGCAGTTTTTTCTGTCTTATTTTTTTTAAACCTGTCCATAAATTTCTTTTTCTTCGGTGCTGCCGGAACGGCTCCGCCGCGCACACTCTTAATCTCGGTTATGTAGATACCGCTTACCACAACCTTGGCTTCCGTCTTGACAGGAAGTACTTCAAATACCTTGGCATCCGCAATCAGTGTCATCACCTTTGGACCAATCTTGGCTTTGACAATCGGGACTTTTGCACGGCGCATATACTTTGGCGTCTGCTCGTAAACGATCTTGGGAAGTCCTGCATCCTTCAACTTCATCTTTTTCTTATCAATGACCAGCATGGAGACGGTCTGAGCTGCCGCTTCTAAAGCCTGCTGTTGTTCTACCTGCCGTTTTTCCAGCTTCCTTCCGAGAAAGTAAAGGACCACCAGCGCAACGACCACAATAAGCAAAATTACGAGTACTACGTTTAGAAATGTGTTCACGGGGAATACCTCCAATAGTTCATATAGTATAAATAAAGTCTATCTGTAATAGTATATCATTTCTTTTTTTAAAGTGCAAGCAAAAAATCCTTGACATCTTGACAACACCATGATATTATGGAATGTGCACTATTGTGGCATCATGTGCCTTTAGGGACATTTATGCCCAAAAACAGAATCAAGTAGAAAGAAAACAGGGGTGAAACGTCAATGGAGAAAAGCAGAATGCGTCCGGTCCCAGCCGGTAAAAGCCTGAGAATGAGTTTCTCAAGACAAAAAGAAGTGCTTGAGATGCCGAATCTGATTGAAATTCAGAAGAATTCCTACCAGTGGTTCCTTGATGAGGGATTAAAGGAAGTCTTTGAAGATATCTCTCCGATTGCAGACTTTGCGGGACATTTAAGCCTGGAGTTTGTTGACTTTACATTATGTAAAGACGACATAAAGTATACTATCGAAGAATGCAAAGAAAGAGACGCGACATACGCGGCGCCTTTAAAAGTAAAGGTCAGACTTTGCAATAAGGATAAAGACGAGATTAATGAACATGAGATTTTCATGGGTGATCTTCCTCTTATGACAGATACCGGATCCTTCGTGATTAACGGTGCCGAACGTGTTATCGTAAGCCAGCTTGTACGTTCTCCGGGTATCTATTACGGCGTCGGACACGACAAAGTAGGTAAGGAATTATATACCTGTACCGTGATCCCGAACCGTGGCGCGTGGCTGGAGTATGAGACTGACTCCAACGACATTTTCTATGTACGTGTAGACAGAACAAGAAAGGTTCCGGTCACCGTGCTGATCCGCGCCCTTGGTTTTGGTACGAATGCCGAAATCATCGACTTGTTTGGCGAGGAGCCGAAACTGTTGGCCAGCTTTGGTAAGGATACATCCGATAATTACCAGGATGGTTTATTAGAGTTATATAAGAAGATCCGCCCAGGTGAACCTTTATCTGTTGATAGTGCAGAAAGCTTGTTAAACAGCATGTTCTTTGACCCGAGAAGATATGATCTTGCAAAGGTCGGTAGATATAAATTCAATAAAAAACTTCATTTCAAGAACCGTATCGTAGGCCACGTGCTCGCCGAGGATGTAGTAGATACCACAACCGGTGAGATCCTGGCGGAAGCCGGCGCGACCGTAGACAAGCAGATGGCAGTTGATATCCAGAACGCGGCTGTTCCTTATGTTATGGTAGAGGGCGTTGAGCGCAACCAGAAGGTGCTGTCCAACTTAATGGTAGATTTGTCTGCCTATGTTTCCTTCGACCCGAAGGAAGCCGGTGTTACAGAGTTAGTATTCTATCCGGTCCTTGAAAAAATTCTGGCAGATGTTGGCACGGAAGACGAAGAAGAATTAAAGAACGCGATTCACAGGAATTTAAGTGAACTGATTCCGAAGCATATCACAAAGGAAGATATCATTGCATCCATCAACTACAACATGCATTTAGAGCAGTCTGTCGGTAACGCCGATGATATCGACCATTTAGGAAACCGTAGAATCCGTGCGGTCGGAGAACTTCTCCAGAACCAGTACCGGATCGGTCTTTCCAGAATGGAGCGTGTGGTACGCGAGAGAATGACAACTCAGGATATGGAGGGAATCACTCCCCAGTCCTTAATTAATATCAAACCGGTAACTGCGGCTGTGAAGGAATTCTTCGGAAGTTCCCAGCTGTCCCAGTTCATGGATCAGAACAACCCGCTGGCTGAGCTGACCCACAAGAGACGTTTATCAGCCTTAGGACCTGGCGGTCTGTCAAGAGATCGTGCCGGATTCGAGGTTCGAGACGTTCACTACACCCATTACGGACGTATGTGCCCGATTGAGACCCCTGAAGGTCCCAACATCGGTCTGATCAACTCCCTCGCAACGTACGCGAGAGTGAATCAGTACGGATTCGTGGAGGCGCCGTACCGTGTGGTAGATAAATCAGAGCCGAATAACCCGAGAGTTACGGATGAGGTTATCTATTTAACCGCTGATGAAGAAGACAATTTCGTTGTCGCACAGGCGAATGAGCCGTTGGACGAAGATGGCCACTTCATCCATAAGAATATTTCCGGACGTTTCCGTGAGGAGACATCCGAGTTCCAGAGAAAGAGCATCGATCTGATGGACGTTTCCCCGAAGATGGTATTCTCCGTGGCGACTGCCATGATTCCTTTCCTGGAGAACGACGATGCCAACCGTGCGCTGATGGGTTCCAACATGCAGCGTCAGGCCGTTCCGCTTCTGACTACCGAGGCCCCTGTTGTAGGAACCGGTATGGAAGCCAAGGCAGCCGTCGACTCCGGTGTCTGCGTCGTAGCGCGCAATGCCGGCGTGGTAGAGCGTTCCGCTTCCAATGAGATCATCATCAGAAGAGATTCCGATGGCGGCAGAGACGTATACCATTTAACAAAATTCAAGAGAAGCAACCAGAGCAACTGTTACAACCAGAAGCCAATTGTATATAAGAATG
>CAUEKH010000171.1 GCA_959018155.1 uncultured Hungatella sp. | reverse complement strand
GTTCACCCAACCTCTTATTTAAAGATTGAGGTAATCGTCTGCCAGATCCTCTTAAAGATATTGGCAATCCTCTGGAAAATATTTCCTTCTGCCTTAAAGTTCTCATCTACTTCTGCCGCTTCCACGGCTTCTTCGCTCTTCTTAATCTCTTCCGTCCTGACAATCACCTGGATACTCCGGGGTGATGGGTTCTTCGATGATGTGAAGGATTCCGGGGCTGCGTCCAGATCAATGTTCAGGATAGTGGTATCTTCCGTCGTATACTCATCCCACTTGTCATTGATTAAGTTCTTAATAGTATCCTTGGCGTTCTGAAGAACCTCTGTCTGGCTTAAACCGTTGCCCGCCTCATCGAGGGCCCCGGCCAGGCCGTTTAATGTTTTCTCCGTATTGCTGTTTAAAGAATCACCGATGGTTTTTAACTGGTTCTCCATCGAACGGAAGAATACATTCAATGACGTGACGCTTCTGGAGGCCTCTGTCGTCATCTCTCCCAAATCCCTCAGGGTTCCTGTCAAGTCGTCATGATAATAGTTGACCGTGTTATTGAGATCATCGACCGTGCTGATTAAATCGTCCGCCGTACCGCAAACCCTGGCCGCAGTCGTCATTAAATCTCTCATTTCCCCTACAGAGGCACCGGCACTGCTCTGAAGAGCGCCAATTGTTGCCAGTAATTGCTCCGTTAGGGTGATAGTATTGCTGATATCATCTGTCAGGTTTGTGTTGCCGGCCGCGCCGCCTGCGCCATCGAGAATCATTCCCAGTACTGTCACCAGCTGTCCTGCCATCTCCGGCGGGATCGCCGAGCTCGGTGTCGCAACGCGGGCGCTGCTACTCTCCAGTCCCATCTCTGCCGCCAGATAGGAAGAGAGCTCCGCTATCTGGGAAGAAGATAAATCGGTATAATCCTTCAGGAATCTGGCAGTCTGGCCTTGCGTCTCCACGCCCTCTTCTTCCAGTTCTTCGATCAGCTGGTTCAGTTCATCCTCATCCATATAATCCGCGGAAAGCGTATTCAGGGAACCGGCCATGCCTATCAGCTGGGGCAGAGAGCCCTTTAAATATGACAGTCCGGTAGATAACTCTGTCTGAGATTCCTTCAAATCTCCCAGATGAGCCTTTACCTTCTCCATCTGCATCACAAATGCCTGTGACATCATATCCACTTCCGGGCCATTCATCATCTTCTGCAATGTCTCCAGTTCATCGCGGAGATACCGAAGACTGTCTCTCGTATCGCCCAGTTCCGGTGAAAGGTCGTCCAGTACCCCCACCATATCGTTGACCTGGTACTGAATCTGATTCAGCGCGTGAACCGCTGTCTCAGTTCTGTCATAGAACGGGTCGAGACTTCCAGACAGACGGTCTAAGGACGCCAAGGCTTCATCCGCATCTGCATAAACCTTTCCCTTGGAATCTGCGAACAGCTGGCGGGTTCCATTTAAGCCCCGGATTCCATCTGCGGTATCAGCAATACTTTTCTGCATACTGCCGAGAGTATTTAACACCACATCGAGACTGTCGCTTAAGGCATCCGCGGAATCCTCCATCGTTTCCTTCGCTTCCCTGATATCGGCCACTTTGTCAAGCTGGCTGACGGTCAGAGGCACCATGGCAAATACAAGGCCGGAGAAGGTAAAATCATCGGTACCAATCCGGATAGAGTAATGATTCTCCTCACCGGGCAGAGCAAAAAATACAACCATGTTTAAGTTCCCGACACACTGAACCTGCGCGCCCTCTGCTTCAAGGCTTAAGTTTTTATCCATATCCACCATCGCGCTGGCCATCAGTGTCATATTGTTACGGTAGTAATCAGACACATTTTTATTGGGGACGATGTCCACGTTGATCTCTACAAGACCTTTTTCACCGCCCAGTTCCTCTGCCTTTTTTTCCACCCCGTTCAAACGGTACCCCACAGTAATATCCCACGGGAGATCGCTCTTTGTGGTATCTGTCTGGCCTTCAAAATAGAAATGGCTGTTCTGGTCTTCCGGGGTAAAGGTGACCGTTCCATCTTCCCCAACTGTCATCTCCCCATTGTCAGTTAAATTCGTAACCTTTGAGTACGTGCCATAATCCGTGATGGAACCGGATCCGTTCACCAGATAATTTTTGACAACGCTGCTCTCTTTTATCTCTCCATAAGGGTCCATGGTGACATACAGTGTCTCGTCACACTGTGGCGCACCGGCCGCCATCGCGGTCATAACGGACTGAGCGGCAAAAATGGCTGCCATGGACATACAAATGATTCTCTTACTTTTCCTCATTTTTTTCATCTCCTTTAGATACGGTAACACTGGCCGGAATTGCTTTTACTTTCGCGTATCTTGCCAGACGCTTCTGTCTTCTCTCTTCTGCACGAAGCTGCTGCTTTCTGATTTGTTTATCAAACGCACTGAGCAGGGCCGGGAGCAGGGACAATACCAGCACCACGCTGAGCAGAGCGCCACGGCCAACCAGACGTCCCACCTGGGAGATGGCCTGGATGGAGGAAGTAAAGTAAAGAAGATATCCAACCACTGTTAAGATTCCTCCTGAAGTCAGAATTGATAAGGTACTCTTCGATATGGCAGCAACCGCCGCCTCTGTATTGCTCATGGTCTTTCGGAAACCTAAATAGTTATTCGTCATCAAAATCGAGTAGTCAATGGTTGCGCCAAGCTGTAAGCAGCTTACAATGATATATCCGATGTACACCATACTGTCCCCCATGATATAGGGAAGCGTCATATTTAAATAAATGGCCACCTCGATCGGGATGATAACCAGGATTGGAACCAGGATAGAGCGGAATGTGATGAATACAACAAGCGCCACACCAATCAGGGACAGAATCGACACCTTATTATAGTCATCTGTCAGAATATCCCGGATATCTATGGTCGTAGGAGTCATGCCAATCACATAGGCATCTTCCGGATAGTACTCCTTCACCAGGGCTTCCAGCTTCTGGCTGCAGTCAAACGCATACTGGCTCTCCTGAACGGTATTCATGGATATCAGAATCCTGGCGTACCCTTCCGTCCTCAGTTCCTTTGTCACGTCCTTCGGAAGGAAACTCTCCGGAATCCCTTTTGGAAGGGTTCCCGACATGGAAAGTGCATAATTGACGAAATCCAAGTCTTCCAGCGCTTCTGTCAGCTGTCGTTCTGTGGCAATCGATCCGTTGGGCACAATACCTATAATGACGTTGGACTTGCCGAACACGCTGTCTATCTGGCGGGAATCCTCGTATACCCTGGTTCCAGGTCCGGCTCCGATGGCATCGTCGCCGTAATAGAAAGCGTTCATGCTCTGGCCAAAGTAACAGGGAACCGCTACCAGGATTGCGATTACGAACACCGGTTTCCTGATTTTATTCATCAGTCTGGCGAACCGGTCAAATCCCGGAAGCAGCGGCTTATGCGCCGTCTTTTCTATCTTGTCATTAAAATGAAGAATCAGTGTTGGCATCAGCAGCAGTACCGTTGCCAAACTGCAGATGATTCCTTTCGTCAGAACGAATCCGACATCGCGGCCGATTGTAAACCGCATAAACGCAATTACGATAAATCCGACAATAGTTGTCGCCCCGCTGGCAAGTATGGAACTGCACGACTCTCTGACTGCCAGTTCCATGGCCTTATGGATTTCAATTCCCTGATTCTTATATGCCGTGAATGTATGTAGCAGGAAAATGGAATAGTCCATAGAAACCGCCAGCTGCAAAATCGCTGCCGTGGAAAACGTAAAGAAGGAAATCGTCCCGAACATCAGGTTTGATCCCATATTCAGTATGATGGCGATAATCATAACGAATATAAACAGGAACGGCTCCATCCACGATGTCGTTGTCAGTGTTAAAATCAGCCAGATGATAACAAGTGCCATGGCAATCGCCATCGCAATCTCTTTTGTGATGGACTCCTCACGCTCTTTACTGGAAACCGCGCTGCCGGAAAAGCAGCCTCTGTCCTTACCCACAATCTCGTAGACTGCATTGACTCCCGCTCTCGTTGCCGGATCGTCATCGCCGCCCTTGTAGATAATCTCCATCAGGGCATTTCCATCCCGGTAATAGTCCTCCATCGCAAACACATCCATGGACATCATCTCAGTCAGGCTTTTATTTAAGAAAGAAGAGCCCATATAGACATCCGTGGTCATATCCGGTCCAATGACTAATTCAACGCCCTCCAAATCGGCAATCTTACTCCGGATTTCTTTTGCCTCCTGAAGAGTGACATCCTTTACCATCACTCGTTCCATCCCAGGATATCCGAATTCCCGTTCCATTACATCTAACGCCTGCTTGGTCGGAGCAAATTCCGGGAGGTATTTACTTAAATCGTAATTTACCTTAACAAATGGAAAACAGATTGCACAGATAATCGTCGCGGCAAAAAACACGGTCTCAATTATCTTTCCACGGTAAACGATTCCATGGACAATACTGTTTAATAAACTTTTGTTGTTTTTCATGTCCTCCTCCATTATTCGCTTTTTTTCTACTATTCGATATGATATTGACTTTTCAACACATGTGCATTATAATACAATTGTAGAGAGGATTCAATAATCAATATATTTTCAAATGACTACTATTCAACGCTTTTCATTTTTTCAACACACTAATAATCATATTTTTTAATTTTGTTCATTATTGGAACGATTAATAAGGACAGTTCTGTCCACAGGCGGTACAATCGGAGGAATATGATATGGAATTACAAAAACAGGACCGGCGAATCCGGCGAACCCAGAAGCTTCTGAAAGAAAGCCTTCTGGAACTTATGGAACAGAAAGATTTTAAGAATATTTCAGTAAAAGACATTACAGAACTGGCGGATCTAAACCGCGGTACCTTCTATCTTCATTACGCGGATACGTATTCACTTTTACAGGAGATGGAATCAGAGGTTCTGGTAGATTTCCAGGAGATGATTACCAACTATGGCGATGCCTTTAAGAAGAATTCTCTTCTTCCCATGGTAATCCCCATTATTCAGTATATTGAAGAGAACAAAAAGATATGTAAGATTCTGTTTGAAAACAGTGCCTCCAGCGATTTCGTCAACCGTTTTCACAAGCTGGTTCTGCAAAATGGCACTGCAATTATCAAAGCGCAGTATCCGTCTGCAAGCGAGACAGCCCTCGGTTACTTTCTGGAATTTATCACTTATGGCCTGACCGGCATATTAAAAAAATGGGTTGATACGGGCATGGCTGAGCCCAAAGAAGAGATTGCAGAATTTGTTGACAAGGTTGTTATGGGCGCATCGAAGAATATTCTGAAACTGTCATGAATGGGAGTGGCGAGGCCGGAATCCGTTGGAAGGGGTTCCGGCCATATTTTTTACATCTCGATGAACTCCATCTGAGTTACAGTGCATCTGAGTTACACTGCACCTGAGTTTCACTTCACCTCAGTTACACTGCATCTGAGACGGCGTAAACCATTAAGTATTCCGGCTCCCGGTTCTCCTTCTCGGTAAGTTCCTTCTCAATCCGGAAGCCCTCCTTCTCATAAAAACGGATCGCCTGCTTATTTTTCCGGTAAACGTGAAGGGACAGCCTCTCCTTCTCTTTCTTTACCTTCTCAATAAGCTGGTGGCCAATCCCCCTTCTCTGGCTGTCGGCCGCCACGAAAATTCCCTCAATATAATCGGCATCTATGCCAATAAAGCCGTCTACCTCTCCCCCGGTCTCATGTACATACACCTCGGCATTCGGCAGGACAGACTTTACGCTGTCGTAATTTCCTTTCCAATAGCTGTCAGGGATAAACGAATGGGACTTTAAATTTCCTTCCAGCCAGATCTTCATAATCGCATCTAAATCGCCAAATTCAAATAATCGAACCATTGTTCTCCTCCTTTTCCACTATTATAACGGAATCAGGAAAAATATGCAACCCCCATATAGAACATTTGTTCGTTTTTCTGTCAGAAAGGTTACTGCTCCGTTTCGTTCCCTGTGTTTTCGATACTTTCTTGCGTCTCGACTAGGACCGG
>CAUEKH010000170.1 GCA_959018155.1 uncultured Hungatella sp. | reverse complement strand
GGGCCCCGTGCCGGTCCGAACGGACCTCAAAGTATAATGAGCTTCTGAGGATTGAAGAATGGATGAGCGGATACCATTCCCTCCCTGCTTCCATCTGCTGCGATAAAATGTGAAAATTCAAAAAATGCAGTTGTATTTATGGAAAAAATATGATATGATTACCATGTTTGACTATAGGAGGTGGAAAAGGGACATGATCAGGACTATATTATCAATCATATTTGTTATCATATGTATTGCATTATCAGCAATCATTTTACTGCAGGAAGGAAAATCCCAGGGACTCGGTTCCATTGGCGGTATGGCAGATACTTACTGGGGCAGAAACAAGGGCCGTTCCATGGAAGGAAAGCTGGAAAAATTTACGAGATATGGAGCAATTGTATTTTTCATTCTCGCATTAGTACTGAATCTGAATATACTGTAAAGATTAAACACTCTTGTGGTCTGATAACAAGGGTGTTTTTTTCACTTTCAGCTGTATTTGAGAAAGCTTTAAAAGCCTGAATGAGACAGACGTCTGAGAGAAATAATATGATATAAAATAAAAAATGACAGGAACAGATACAGTTAAGTCAAATATAAGGAGAGTTATGACAGAGGAACAACTGACAGAAAGAAAAATGATGATACAGAAGCTGATGGATGAGCCGGCGTATGTACCGATGAAATTAAAGGAACTGGCCATTCTCCTCAATATTCCGAAGCCCCGGCGGGAGGAGTTAAAGGAAGTGC
Source organism: uncultured Hungatella sp. (assembly GCA_959018155.1). Lineage (GTDB taxonomy): Bacteria > Bacillota > Clostridia > Lachnospirales > Lachnospiraceae > Hungatella. The sequence continues at coordinate 5,276 of CAUEKH010000170.1, read as the reverse complement.
TGGACAGCCTCCTTGCGGAGGGAAAAATCGGCATATCGAAAAAAGGCAAGTACGGAAAACCGGACATTGGCTCTGTTGTGGGAGTCTACAGCGGCCATCCGCGGGGATTCGGCTTCGTATCCGTGGAAGGCCGGGACAGCGACGTCTTTATCCCGGAAGAGAAGACAGGCGGCGCCCTTCACGGTGATACGGTGCAGATTGTCGTAGAATCAGAGGCAGAGGGCGCGCGGCGCGCGGTAGGGCGTGTCATCCGCGTGGTGGACCATGCAAATGGGACGGTAATCGGATTTTATCAGAAAAATAAAAACTTCGGGTTTGTGATCCCGGATAATCAGAAGCTTGGCAAGGATATCTTTATTCCCCAGGGCAAGGATATGGGAGCCGTGACAGGCCACAAGGTAGTTGTCAAAATTACGGATTTCGGCGACGCGGATAAGAAGCCGGAGGGCGTGATTACAGAGATTCTGGGTCATATCAATGATCCCGGAACCGATATTATTTCCATTGTAAAGGCGTACGGGCTTCCTGAGGAATTTCCGGAAGAGGTATTAAAACAGGTGGAGAAGGTGCCGGATTCTGTATCAGAGAGTGATATGGCCGGCCGGCTCGATCTGCGTCAGCTTCAGACGGTGACCATAGACGGCGAGGACGCCAAGGATCTCGATGATGCCATCACCTTAAAGAAGGAGAACGGCATCTACACCCTGGGCGTCCATATCGCCGATGTGAGCCATTACGTCACCGAGAACAGCCCTCTCGATGAGGAAGCGCTGCGCCGCGGCACCAGTGTCTATCTGGTGGATCGGGTAATCCCCATGCTGCCGCATAAGCTGTCCAACGGAATCTGCTCCTTAAACCAGGGAGAGGACAGGCTTTCCTTAAGCTGCATCATGGAGATTGATGAAACCGGAAATGTGACAGGCCATACGATTGCGGAGACCGTAATCAGAGTGGATCGGCGCATGACATACACGGCAGTCAACGGGATTGTGACGGACCGCGATGAGGCGGTGATGAAGGAATATGAGGAACTCGTCCCCATGTTTTTTCTGATGAAGGAACTGGCCGATATTCTCAGGGAGAAGCGGAAACAGCGTGGATCCATCGACTTCGATTTCCCGGAGACGAAGGTGATCCTCGATGAGAAGGGAAAGCCGCTGGAAATCAAGCCGTATGAGCGGAATGCGGCGACGAAGATTATCGAGGACTTCATGCTGATGGCCAATGAAACGGTGGCGGAGGATTACTTCTGGCAGGAACTGCCGTTCCTTTACCGGACCCATGATAACCCGGATCCGGAGAAAATGAAGGGACTGGCCACATTTATCAATAACTTCGGTTATTCTATCCGGTTTCACAACGGGGAGGTTTATCCGAAGGAGGTTCAGAAGCTGCTTGTGAAGGTGGAAGATACGCCGGAGGAGGCGCTGATCAGCCGCCTGGCGCTGCGCTCCATGAAGCAGGCCAAATATACGGTTGAAAACACGGGCCATTTCGGTCTGGCCGCCAAGTATTATACGCATTTTACTTCGCCAATCCGGCGCTATCCGGATCTGCAGATCCACCGGATCATCAAGGAGAACTTAAAGGGCGGTTTAAATGAGCGGCGGATTGCCCATTACGAGAAAATCCTCATGGGAGTTTCCGTTCAGACCTCATCCCTGGAGAGACGGGCGGATGAGGCAGAGCGGGAGACCGTGAAGATGAAGAAATGCGAGTATATGCAGTCCCATATCGGGGAGTATTACGACGGCGTTATTTCCGGCGTTACCAACTGGGGACTCTATGTGGAACTGCCGAATACGGTGGAGGGATTAATCCGTGTGAGTGATTTGGATGATGATTACTACCGTTTTGATGAAGAACATTACGAGCTGTACGGGGAAATGACCGGCAGGGTCTATAAACTGGGACAGCCAATACGCGTCATGGTTTCAGCTACAGATAAGCTGGCCAGGACAATCGACTTTATTCCCGCGGAGGACTGGCGCGCGGAGTGACCCGCATCTGCCGTCATTTTGGCAGCTGGCGGGCCGGGCCGGAGAAGTACCAGAGGGATAAGAGGAGGAAACGAGGATGGGTAAAGAGAGTATTAAATTAATTGCCAACAACAAGAAGGCATACCATGATTATTTTATAGATGAAAAATATGAGACGGGAATTGAACTGTACGGGACAGAGGTAAAATCCATCCGTATGGGAAAATGCAGCATCAAGGAGGCGTTTGTCAGGATTGATAAGGGCGAGGTCTGGATCTATGGAATGAATATCAGCCCTTATGAAAAGGGAAATATTTTTAACAAAGACCCGCTGCGCCCGAGAAAGCTTCTGATGCACCGGGTGGAAATCAACAAGCTGGACTCGAAGATTGCGGTGAAGGGATATACCATTGTCCCTCTCCAGGTTTATTTTAAGGGAAGTCTGGTAAAGGTGGAAATCGGGCTGGCAAGAGGTAAGAAGCTCTACGATAAGCGGGAAGATATCGCGAAAAAGGATCAGAGAAGAGAACTGGAACGCGAGTTTAAGGTGAGAAATTTATAAATGCAGATTCGCGGCTGTAAATTTATGGATAGAATCCTTTTGCAGCAGGCGTATTTGTGATATACTGAAAGAAGAAAGCCGGAAAAACAGCGGTTTCTATGGCTTGCGAATGGCCGCTGTCGTCGATGAAACACCGATTGTGTGAGAGGAGAACGGATTATGGCGCTTTATGATTATGTAGGTGCTCAGAAGAAGGGCAGAAGGCAGTATCAGGTTTCCGTTTCAAAAGGAGAATATCCGTATCTGCCGGTGCTTGATGATATACTTTCCTATACCGACATCGTATCAGAGGTAAGTCTCGGAATCATGGACATTCCCTTAGACAAGGTGGTCGGTACCAAGACAAAGGGGCGGACCAGCGCGTTCGCCAGCAATTTTATGCCTCTGCTTTCTGAAAAATCAGAATTCGGGGCCAAGTGGGCCTACCTCTATGACCATCAGATCAAGGAGGGGATCCACGACCCCATTGTCGCGTATGAATTTATGAACCAGTACTACGTTCAGGAGGGAAATAAGAGGGTCAGCGTGCTCAAATACGTCGGCGCTTTCAGCATCACGGCGTCGGTTACGCGCCTGATTCCCAAGAGAACGGATGATAAAGATAACAGGCTTTACTATGAGTTCCTCGATTTTTACCAGGTGTCATTTAACTGTGACGTATGGTTCAGCCAGGAGGGCTGCTACGACCGCCTGATCAAGGCCATGGGGAAGGTTCCGGGGGAGGTCTGGGAGGAAGACGACAGACTCACCTTTAAAGCCGTCCATGAGAAGTTTTCCAAGGCGTTCCAGGCCTTCAGAACGAGCGAATTTGAGATGACGGGTTCCGACGCGTTTCTGGTCTATGTAGAACTGCTGGGCTACGATGTGGTGAAGAAAAAGACGGAGAGCGAGATTGCAAAGGATCTGCCCAAGATTAAAGATGAGATCCTTTTAGCTGCCAGAGGCAAGAAGATTGCGCTTGTGGAGCAGCCGGAAGAGGTGGAGGAGCAGGACAACAACGCCAAGAAGCTGCTCAACTGGCTGATCCCGTCGGCAACAATTGAGCCGGAGATGCTGAAGATTGCATTTATCTATGCAAAGACGGCGGAAACCTCCAGCTGGACGTATGCTCACGAACTGGGGCGGAATTATCTGGAGCAGGCCTTTGACGGTAAGCTTCAGACGGTGGCATTTTTCGGCGCCGATTCAGAACTGGAGACGGCAAATGCCATCGAACTGGCGATTGCGGCCCACTGTAACATGATATTTACGACTGCGTCGCAGATGATTAATTTAAGTGTCAAGGCCGCCATTGAGCATCCGGAGATCAAGGTCTTTAACTGCTCAATCAATATGTCTTACTCCTCGGTCTGCACGTATTATGCCAGAATGTATGAGTCCAAGTTCTTGATGGGCGCGCTGGCCGCGGCCATGTGCCAGACGGATAAGCTGGGGTATATAGCGGATTATCCGATTTACGGGACGATCGCCAATATCAACGCCTTTGCCCTTGGCGCGAGGATGATCAATCCGTATGTGAAGGTTTATTTACAGTGGGCCAGAGTGAAGGACTCCAATCCGAAGGAAGGCCTTTTAAAAGAGGGCATCACCTACGTTTCCGGTGAGGATATGATCACGCCGAAGTCGCCATCCCGGGAATACGGTTTATACCATAAAGAGGATGACGGCAGCCTGACGAATCTGGCTACCCCGATCTGGCACTGGGGCAAATTCTATGAGAGGATTGTCCGCGCCACACTCCATGGCGCCTCTGAGGTGAAGGAGATGAAGGGGAAGGAAGCGATCAATTACTGGTGGGGAATGTCCGCGGAAGTGATTGATGTCATCTGTTCCCAGAATCTGCCTCATGGAACGCACCGCCTGCTTGCGTTTTTAAAGAATTCAATCAAGAGCGGGAATTTCCAGCCATTTGTAGGGCCGATTTACGCTCAGGATGGCAAGGTAGTCTGCGGAGAGTACGAGAGCCTGCCGCCGGAGGAAATCATAACCATGAACTGGCTGGCTGAGAATGTGGTTGGTCATCTCCCTGAATTCAGTGAACTGACAGAGGAAGCGCAGACGCTGGTCAGACTCCAGGGACAGACAATCTACGAAAATGTGGATGCGGAGGATAAGTAACGTGAAGATTCTGGTACTGTCTGATCAGGAGTCCAAATCGCTCTATGAATTCTATACGCCGGAGAAAGTGAAGGACATCGACTTAATAATCTCCTGCGGTGATTTGAGGGCTTCTTACTTAAGTTTTTTTGCTACGTGTTCTCACGCGCCGGTACTCTACGTCATGGGAAATCATGACGGGCAGTATGAGTACAAGCCGCCGGAAGGCTGTATCTGCATTGAGGACGACGTTTATATTTTTAAGGGAATCCGCATTCTGGGACTGGGCGGTTCCATGGAATACATACCAGGCGCGGGAAATCAGTACACGGAGCGCTGCATGAAGAAGCGGATCCGCAAACTGTGGTGGAAATTAAAGAAGACGAGAGGGTTTGATATCCTGGTGGCCCATGCGCCGGCCAGCGGAGTGAATGATTTGGATGATCTTCCTCATCAGGGCTTTGTCTGTTTCCGGGAACTGATGAACAAGTATAAACCAAAGTATTTCCTTCATGGCCACGTCCACGCCAATTATGGAAAGGGTTTTAAGCGGGAAGATACGTTTGGGGATACGAAGGTTATCAACGGTTATGAGTATTATATTATTGATTACCCCGACACGTGAAAACGGGACCGGT
>CAUEKH010000169.1 GCA_959018155.1 uncultured Hungatella sp. | reverse complement strand
GGCGGCGGTGTCCTGGTCAACCAGGCGCCTCACCAGCTTGATTTATGGCAGTGGATTTGCGGTGTTCCGAATAAGGTATTCGCCAACTGTCTGTACGGCTGCCACAGAGATATCATTGTAGAAAATGATGTAACCATCCTCACAAAATACCCCAACGGCTCAACCGGCTGTTTTATCACCTGTACTCATGACCCTATCGGGACCGACCGTCTCGAGATCGATCTGGATGGCGGAAAGATCGTGGTAGACGGCAGCAAGACCGCGACAGTATGGCGTCTTAAAAAGGACGAGAACGAGATGAACGCAACCATGAGCATGATGGATGTAGCGAAACTCACCATGGGAAATGCCGCCGGCGCCGATGGCATGTACACGGTAGAAACCTTTGAGAACACCGATGGCTGGGGAATGCAGCATATGACGGTTATGGAAGATTTTGCTCTTCATATCCTCACCGGCTCACCGCTTCTGGCTCCGGGCAGCGAGGGTATCAACGGTGTGAATCTGGCGAATGCCACGCTTCTCTCTTCCTGGCTTGGAAAGGAAGTAGACAACCCGGTGGATGAGGACCTGTATTTAGAAGAATTAAACAAGAGGATTGCGGCAGAAGGAAAGTTCCCGACGAGATAAAAAACAGGGCGGGTTATTATTCATATCAGAAAATTATGAAAAGGGGTTAATCAGATGGATAAGGGGTTAATAGGAATTCAGATGAGTACCATAAAGAAGAAAATCGACGAACTTGGCGCATACGGTACTTTAAAAGCCTGCGCGGATCTGGGGTACCACTGTGTAGAAATCAGCCAGATTCCGATGACAGCGGAGAATGTGACCGGAATGAAGAAGGCGTGTGAGGAATTCGGAATTAAGGTCGCGGCGTGCACCACATCGCTGGAACCAATGGTACCGGGGATGCCAGGGGAATTCCTGACTACGGATTTCGACAAGATTGTAGATGATTTAAAGACTTTGGACTGTGATATGCTGCGGATGGGGATGCTTCCCATGACATGTATGGGCAGCCGCGAACTGGCCCTCGATTTCGTAAAGCGGGCCGATGAGATGGCGCTGAAATTAAAAGAAAAAGGGATTGATCTCTATTATCACAACCATCATGTGGAATTCACAAAATACGATGGCGAGTATCTGCTGGACATCATCAAGAATACGACAAAGCAGATGGGATTCGAACTGGATATCCACTGGATTCAGCGTGGTGGGGAAAATCCTGTAGAATTTATCCGCAGCTATGCCGGAAGAATCCGCCTTCTGCATTTGAAGGACTATCGGATCAGCCAGTTTAAGATGCCGGAGGGTGGTTTTGACCCCAAGGGATTTATGCAGGCATTTGGAAATATTGTAGAGTTTGCAGAGGTCGGCGAGGGCAATCTCCCGATTAAGGAGTGCATCGAAGCAGGACTTGCAGGCGGTAGTGAATATTTCCTGATCGAGCAGGATGATACATATGGAAGAGATCCATTTGAAAGCCTTGCAATCAGTAAGAAGAATCTGGTTGATATGGGATATGGAGACTGGTTTGAACGGTAAAGCAATTCTGTGATATGAGGTTTGGGCAAACGATAACCTGCACACTCCACGCATAAGTCACCGTCTTCAATAAAAAAGTGCCGCTCTGTTTTTTGAACAGTGCGGCACTTTTTTAGAACTGCTTTTTAAATTTCGTTGATTTTTCTCTTCACATAGGAAGTATGTAATAAGTGATGAGCCTTCTCACTGCCTGGCTTTCCGAGATATGTCTCGTAAAGTTCCTTGATAGCAGGATTCTCATGGGATTTTCTGATTGTCTTAGCCGCATCCTCGTCATATAAGACTTTGGCGCGGAGAGCGCGGATATCAACTGTGTTGCGCACGGAACCCGGCTGCTGTGGCTGGCCGCCGCCGTTGACACAACCGCCTGGACAGCCCATGATTTCGATGAAGTGGTAGTTGGCCTCGCCGGATTTTACCTTGTTTAAGAGTGCTCTTGCATTGCCAAGGCCGGAAGCAACCGCTACGCGGACATCCATGCCGGCAACGTTGTAGGTGGCTTCCTTGATGCCTTCTGTGCCGCGGACATCGGTAAAGTCAAGCTGCTGTAACTCCTCGCCGGTCAGTGTCTCCACAGCCGTACGGAGAGCAGCTTCCATAACGCCGCCTGTTGCGCCGAAGATAACGGCAGCGCCTGTGCCGAGACCTAACGGGGCATCGAATTCTTCATCCGGAAGATCGTTGAAACGAAGGCCGGAACGCTTAATCATTCTGGCAAGCTCTCTCGTGGTCATGGAGTAATCCACATCCGGAACTCCGTTGGCCGCCTGATTGTCTCTGCCAATCTCGAATTTCTTTGCGGTACATGGCATAACTGATACGGATACGATATCTTCCGGTTTAATCCCCATCTTTTCCGCATAGTAGGATTTGGCGATGGCGCCGAACATCTGCTGCGGAGACTTGCAGGTGGATAAATTGTCTGTCATATCCGGGAAATAGTGCTCGCAGTACTTAATCCAGCCCGGAGAGCAGGATGTAATCATCGGAAGCGTTCCACCGTTCTGAACACGCTCGATAAATTCATGTGCTTCTTCCATAATTGTTAAGTCAGCACTGAAATTGGTATCAAATACTTTATCGAAACCAAGTCTTCTTAAAGCAGCAGCCATCTTGCCTTCCACGTTCGTTCCGATCGGATAGCCGAATTCCTCACCGAGAGCGGCACGGACAGCCGGAGCGGTCTGGACGATGACGTGTTTGTTCGGGTCCGCGATAGCGGCGGCAACTTCGTCGATGCAGGTCTTCTCATAGATTGCGCCTGTCGGGCAGACGGCGATACACTGGCCGCAGGATACGCAGCTGGTCTCGCCCAGTCCCATATCAAAGGCAGAGCCGATGATGGTGGCAAAACCACGCTCATTGGCGCCGATTACGCCGATTCCCTGAACCTTCTCACACGTTGCGGAGCAGCGGCGGCAGAGAATACATTTGCTGTTGTCGCGGACCATATGGGCTGCGCTGTCGTCGATGCAGGAAGGTGTCTTCTCGCCATCGTAGTAATCACTGTCCTCCACACCCAGTTCTTTACAGAGTGTCTGAAGTTCACAGTTACCGCTGCGCACGCAGGATAAACAGGAACGGTTGTGGTTGGATAAAATCAGCTGAAGAGTTTTTCTTCTGTAATCCACCAGCTTTGGTGTGTTGGTCCATACTTCCATACCCGGATTGATTGGGTAAACACAGGAAGCGACCAGTCTGCCGCCGTTGATTTCAACCGTACAGAGACGGCAGGCAGCAATTTCATTGATATCTTTTAAGTAACATAAAGTTGGAATCTCAACATGGGCCAGTCTGGCGGCCTCCAGGATGGTAGAGCCTTCCGGAGCGCTGACTTCCATGCCGTTAATTTTAATCGTAATATTCTCCATGATACGTTCTCCCTCCATTATTTCTTGTAGATAGCGCCAAACTTACACTTCTCCATACAAGCGCCGCACTTGATACACTTATCAGGATCAATGACATGCGGATTCTTGACAGTACCGGAGATTGCGTTGGCAGGACAGTTCCTTGCGCAGAGCGTACAGCCCTTACATTTCTCCGGATCGATATGATAGGAGAGGAGAGCCTTACAAACGCCTGCAGGACACGTCTTATCTACAATATGGGCTACGTATTCATCGCGGAAATACTTTAAGGTGGACAGAACCGGGTTCGGGGCTGTCTGGCCTAATGCACAGGCTGAATTGGCTTTTATGTAGTAGCACAGTTCTTCCAGCTTATCTAGGTCTGCCATGGTAGCCTGGCCCTTGGTGATCTTCTCTAAGATCTCCAGCATACGCTTTGTACCGATACGGCACGGTGTACATTTACCGCAGGACTCTTCAACGGTGAATTCCAGGAAGAATTTGGCGATATCGACCATACAGTCGTCCTCGTCCATAACAATCAGTCCGCCGGAACCCATCATGGATCCGATGGCTACCAGGTTATCGTAGTCGATCGGAATGTCAAAATGTTCAGCCGGGATACAGCCGCCGGAAGGTCCGCCGGTCTGAGCCGCTTTAAACTTCTTGCCGTTCGGAATGCCGCCGCCGATTTCCTCGATGATCTCACGGAGTGTGGTTCCCATGGGAACTTCCACAAGTCCTGTATTGTGAATCTTGCCGCCTAAGGCAAATACTTTCGTTCCTTTTGATTTCTCAGTACCCATGGAAGCGAACCATTCCGGACCATTTAAGATAATCTGCGGAATGTTGGCCCATGTCTCAACGTTATTTAAAATAGTTGGTTTGCCAAAAAGACCTTTCTGTGCCGGGAACGGAGGACGCGGACGCGGCTCGCCACGGTTGCCTTCGATGGAAACCATCAGGGCTGTCTCTTCACCACAGACGAAAGCGCCTGCACCGAGACGTAAATCAATATTGAAGGAGAAGCCTGTGCCAAAGATATCGTCGCCGAGGAGTTCCATCTCTCTCGCCTGCTCGATGGCGATTCTTAAACGCTGTACGGCGATCGGATACTCTGCACGGACGTAAATGTAACCCTGGGAAGCGCCAATGGCGTAACCTGCAATGGTCATGGCTTCCAGAACGGCATGAGGATCGCCTTCCAGAACGGAACGGTCCATGAATGCGCCCGGGTCACCCTCGTCGGCGTTACAGCAGACGTACTTCTGATCCGCGTCATTTCCCCTGGCCAGTTTCCACTTTAAGCCTGTTGGGAAGCCCGCGCCGCCACGGCCGCGCAGACCGCTGTCTAACAGTACCTGGATAACGTCGTCTGGAGTCATCTCGGTTAAAACCTTGCCGAGTGCCTGGTAACCGCCGGTTCCGATATACTCTTCAATATTCTCCGGGTTGATAACACCACAGTTGCGCAGTGCGATTCTGTGCTGCTTCTTATAGAAATCGGTGTCGCTTAATGCCTTGACGCCTGCCGGTGTGACTGTCTCATCGTAGAGGAGTCTCTGTACCGGACGTCCCTTTAATAAGTGCTCGGATACGATCTCCGGAATATCATCTTCCTTTACCATAGCATAGAATGTGGCATCCGGATAGATAATCATGATCGGGCCGAGTGCACAGAGGCCGTGGCAGCCTGTCTGAACAACTGCTACTTCCTCTTCCAGACCCTGGTTCTTTAATTCTTCTCTAAGTCTAACCATAATCTGCTGGCTTCCGGAGGAAGTACAACCCGTGCCGCCGCAGACTAATACGTGTGAACGATACATCCTGTTTCCTCCTTATTTGATATCGGCTGAAGCCAATGTGTAGTTTGAAAGAACGTGTCCGCCTAATAAATGCTCTTTGTATACTTCCTCAGCCTTCTCAGGGGTCATCTTGATATAAGTTACTTTGTCTTTCCCAGGTTCCAGAATCTCAACGATTGGCTCATACTGGCATAAACCGATACAGCCCGTCTGGGTAACCGCAAATCTGTCAGTCATATTGTTTTCCTGAACTAAAGTCGATAATTTATTAAGAACAGGTCTTGCGCCGCTGGCAATTCCACATGTCGCCATGCCAACCAGTACGCGGGTGCGTGTGTGGTCTTCTCCACGCATACTGACCTGACTCTGCATCTTTTCTCTGATTGCTTTTAATTCTTCAAGAGTCTTCATGTTATTCCTCCAATTCCGGCTGGTCTAAACGACCGCGCCACCATCTGTTTCGAGTTTATTTTCTGTCAGATATTCCCTTATGTAGGCGGATACTTCAGGCGCGTCAAATGGGATATCTCCCAGGATTGCGCGAAATTCCCTCGTATCCAGCTCAAATGACGCATCATTATAGCGGTATGTATAAAGAAAATCCGTATCCAAATGACAGGTGATTAATGTCTCGATGGTGCTGTTCATATCACAAAGAGACATCCGGTCAATGTGGGAGAGACCGAAAACGGCTGTAACCGTGGTCCCTTTGCCCGGTTTGGAATCAATGGTGAAGCTTCCGCCCGTGCTTTCCGCTGCGTATTTGAAAAATGGAATCCCCAGGCCTACTTTCCTTGTTGTTCTCGTT
>CAUEKH010000168.1 GCA_959018155.1 uncultured Hungatella sp. | reverse complement strand
TCTCCAGATTTACGACCTTTAAGCCGGTCTGCATTTCGCCCTTTGTGTTGAACGCGTATTTCTTGGAATTGACTGTGAACAGCTCTAAGCCGCTTGTGGCGTGAAGCGGTTTTCCGCTCTTGAAATAGAAGTTAAAAAGTTCGCCTTCTTCGCTTAAGCCTTCTACGCCTTCAATAGTCTTCCAGCCTGATACGCGCTTTCCTGTTTCCGGCTCATAATACTGATAATCGGCCACGGTAGCTTCCGCGCTCTGGGAAGCCTCGGAAGGAGTTGCTGATTCTGTTTGCTCTGCCGGCAGCTTAAACCAGCCGGTCTGCATTATGCCGTCTACGAAGGTATAGTAGTCGCCGTCAATCTTTTTATCAATCTGATTTTCTACCATTTTGCCGTTTTTGTCAAAATAGTACCAGGAGTGGGTTAAATCCGGGTCGTCGCTTTCATTTTCCAGCTGGAACCAGCCTGTCTTCATGACGCCGTCGTTCTTGTCACCGAGGTAATACGTTGCGTTCTCGATTTCTACCTTTCCTGTCATCATCTGTCCGTTTTCGTTGAAATAGTACCAGTTCTCGCCGATTTTCTGCCACTTGGAGACAACGGCCTTGCCGTTCTTTCCATAATAATGCCAGTGGAATTCCGGCTCGTCAATGGAGTCCCATGCGTCCTCATTTTCAATGGAGACCCATTTGTCTGCGACCCTCTTGCCGGTCTCATCAACGTAATATTCATCAATCTGTGCATTGGTGGCGATTTCGCCGTCCTCGTTTAAGTAGTACCAGTCTTCACCGCGCTTCTTCCATGTGTCGGTTAAATAGTAATCGTCCTCTTCATAGAAACGAAGTACGCCGTCTTCTTCTACCCAGCCAATTGTTTTGGCATAGGCGAAGCCGTTACTGCCGGTAAGGCCCATCTCAGGGGCAGCTACGGTCATCACTGCCGCAGCGGATAATACAGCCATCATTTTTAAATTCTTTTTCATTAATGTGTTCTCTCCTTTTTCGTATTGAATCGTCTCGTGGCCGAAAATCCATAGTTGCATTACTCCGTGATTATAACGTACGCTAGGCTGGTAGCGAAAGTGTAGGTTGATGGCATATATGGAAGGAGATAACAGAAGATGGAGATGGATGAAGAATTTGAGGGGTACCTCCACAGGAGTAATTTAGCAGATAACACGGTAAAAGCGTATATGTATGCGGTAAAACAGTATTGCAGCAAGTACGATAAGGTGACCAAGAGCAATCTCCAGAAGTACAAATTATTTTTACTTGAAAATTATAAACCGAAGACTGTGAACTTGCGAATCCGGGCGATTAACTGTTATCTGGAGGTCATTGGTAAGGAAAAGCTGGTGCTCTCGTCCGTGAAGGTGCAGCAGAAGACATTTCTGGAAAATGTCATCAGCGACGCGGATTATATGTATTTTAAGGAATGTCTGCGAAAGGACGGGGAATGGTTCTGGTATTTCGTGATTCGTTTTATGGCCGCTACAGGGGCCAGGGTCAGCGAACTGATTCAGATCAAGGTGGAACACGTCAATATCGGTTATTTGGATCTCTACTCGAAAGGGGGAAAAATCAGGAGAATCTATATCCCGAGCGCCTTGAGACAGGAGGCCGAGGAGTGGATTAAGTACCGCGGGATAGAGAGCGGATTTCTCTTCCTGAACCGTTCCGGGGATCGCATTACGACGAGAGGGATTGCCGGCCAGCTGAAAAAATTTGCACTTCGGTACGGCATTCCAGTGGAGGTGGTCTATCCGCACTCCTTCCGCCACAGATTCGCTAAAAATTTTCTGGAGAAATTCTCCGACATCGCCCTGCTGGCCGATTTGATGGGGCATGAAAGCATTGAAACGACAAGAATTTATTTGAGAAGAACCAGTTCGGAACAGCAGAAAATCGTGGACAGTATCGTAGACTGGTGATGTAAAACAGGAAGCAGGAGAGGCAGATACAAAGGATTCGGGTGGACAATGCGGTGGCCGGGAGTCAAAAAGTAAGAAAAACGCAATATTAATTTGCAGAGTACCATGATATAATGGGAACAGAAAATGTCCTCAAAGGAGAACGGTTTATGAAGATAAAAGTATCGAATTATATATCACAAAAGCTTGTAGATTCCGACGTCACCCAGACATTTACCGTCACCGGCGGCGGCGCCATGCACTTGAACGATGCTCTTGGACACCAGCCGGGAATGCGCTGCCTGTATAATCACCATGAGCAGGCGGCCGCCATTGCCGCCGAATCTTACGCGAGAATCCACAACCGCATTGCGGCTGTCTGTGTCACAACGGGCCCGGGCGGGACCAACGCCATCACCGGCGTGGTGGGAGGCTGGCTGGATTCGATTCCCATGTTAATTTTATCGGGTCAGGTCCGGTATGATACCACGGCCAGATGGTCGGGGACCGGCATCAGGGCTATGGGCGATCAGGAGTTTGATATTACAAAAGCGATAGACTGTATGACAAAGTACAGCGAAATGGTCATCAACCCCATGAGGATTCGCTACTGCCTGGAAAAAGCCTTATATCTGTCGAAGTCCGGACGTCCAGGACCGACATGGCTTGACATTCCGCTGAATGTCCAGGGGGCTTACATCGAATCCGACGATTTAATCGGTTTTTCTCCTGAATCGTATGAAGCGGGAGGCGACGGCTGGGCGGCGCCCTCAGATGCGAAGACAGAGGCGGATGAGGCCGGCTGCGGTGAGAGGCGTCAGGTGCTGCCTTCTTTCGTGTCACCGGACACGGCCAGAGCCATTATTGAAAAAATACGCGCCTCCAGCCGCCCGGTTATCAACGCGGGAAATGGAATCCGGATCGGCGGGGCCTTCGAGGTTTTCAGCCGTGTCATTGAAAAACTGGGAGTTCCGGTTGTTACGGGCTGGAACAGCGAGGACTGCATGTACGATGAACACCCGCTCTATACGGGGCTCGGAGGCGGCATCGGAGATCGGCCCGGCAATTTTGCCATCCAGAACAGCCACCCTGTTCTGTCGCTTGGAAGCCGCATAAGCATCCGGCAGGTCGGTTATAATTATACTACGTGGGCGCGGGCCGCTTACACGATTGTCAATGATATCGATCCGGAGGAACTGAAGAAGCCCTCCGTCCATATTGACATGCCGGTTTTCGGCGACGTAAAGGATTTGCTGGAGCAGATGGACCGGATTCTCGACAGCGAGTACGCAGCCGCTTTCCCGGTATTTTCCGGCGGAAGCGGACTGAAGGGCATGACCTGGAATGAGACGTGCCAGATGTGGAAGGAGAAATACCCGGTTGTCCTTTTAAAGCACTATGCCCACGGTGACGATGAGCCGGCCAATATCTATGCGTTTATTAAAGAACTGAGCAGCCGGTTACAGGAAAATCAAATTACAGTTGTGGGAAATGGATCCGCGTGCGTGGTTGGCGGACATGCCTATGTGATAAAGAAGGGGCAGCGTTTTATTTCCAATTCGGCCATCGCGTCCATGGGGTATGATTTGCCGGCTGCTATCGGCGCCTGTGTGGCCAACCGGGATGGGGCGGTCAGAGATCTGATCCTGGTGACGGGCGACGGAAGTATTCAGATGAATTTACAGGAACTTCAGACGATTATTCATCACCGGATGCCGATTAAAATTTTCCTCATCAATAATGGAGGTTACCATTCTATCCGCCAGACCCAGAAGAATTTCTTCGGGGAACCGCTGGTGGGAGTCGGAGTAGACAGCCATGACTTGAGTTTCCCGGTTATGGAGAAGCTGGCGGCTGCCTACGGGTATCCGTACGTTGCAGCGCATCACAACAGCGAACTGGTATCGGCTGTGGAGGCGGCGCTTTCCATGGAAGGACCGGTTATCTGTGAGATCTTTGTCAGCACAGACCAGAATTTTGAGCCGAAATCGTCTGCCAAACGTCTTCCGGACGGGACGCTGGTGTCCCCGCCGCTGGAGGATTTATCCCCGTTCCTTCCGGACGAGGAGATGGATGAAAATATGATCATTCCAAGAATCAAAGAGTAGAGATCTAAAGAGCAGAGATCCGGTCAGCCCCGAAGGTGAGAGAAGCCTTCGGGGTTCATGGAAAGAGGGAAAATGAAATTGAAATGAGGTGCGGAAAGTGAATGTGGTGGTGACCGGGGCGACGAGTTTTACCGGAGTGCCGATGATCCGGGAACTGATCCGGAGAGGGCACCGTGTCTACGGCGTTGTGCGGCCGGGATCGAAGCAGAGATGGCGGCTGGAGGAATTTTCGGCAGAGCCGTCCTGCCTTACCATTCTGGAAATGGATTTGGGCGAACTCCATAAGATTGGCGGCCTGATTAAGGAGGAGTGTCAGTGGTACTGCCATTTCGGCTGGGATGGCTCGGGAAGCGAGAACCGGATGAAGAGGGACGTGCAGCAGAAGAACTGTGAGGATTCTTTAAAGGCATTAGCCGGCGCGGAGAGTCTGGGATGCAAAAGATTTCTGTTCAGCGGATCCCAGGCGGAGTACGGAGTCTTTCGGGAAGCGCTTAAGGAGGAACAGCCCTGCCGGCCCGTGTCGGAATACGGGAAGGCCAAGGTGGATTTTGGAACCCGGGCAATGGAAATGGCGGAAAATTTCAGACGGGACAGGAAGTCTGAGCTGGAGTATATTCATGCCAGGATTTTCAGTGTATACGGCCCTGGAGATCACCCGTGGTCGCTGGTGGAGAGCTGTCTGAGATCATTTTTGCACGGTGATTATATTTCGCTGGGGGAATGTACCCAGATGTGGAATTATCTCTATATTGATGATTTGGTGAGAGCGCTGCTCTCTCTTCTGGAGATGGAGGGAAGCGGCCGGTCAGGATTTTACAATGTAGCCGCGCCGGAGGCGGAAACCAGGGTGCTGAGGGAATACGTGCGGATGATGTACGAGGTCTGCGGCTGTCACGGAAGCTACAGCTATGGAAGGCGGCCGCAGAACGCGGAAGGTCCGGCCAACCTGATTCCTGATATCACGAAAATGCAGGCGGCTACGGGCTGGAAGGCGGAAGTGCCTTTTAAAGAAGGAATCCGCCGGATGACAGAACACCCGGCGGAGGTTTGAGATTTCTATGGCTGCGGCCGTTTCCCGCGGTGGCTCAGGCGGGAGACCAGGGAAAATGGCAGTGCCGCAAGCCATTCGAATGCCCAATAGACCGGTTTTGAGGCCAGCAACGCCGCAAGGACGACACAGCCTGCCATCAGAGCCATTACCTGAAGCTTTGAATGGACATTGTAGACGCTGTAAAATCCGAAATACTGGACTAAATCGCGGATAAGCCGGTGGAGTACGTAGACGGAAAGGGTTCTTTTGCCCAGCGTGGTGAGCAGAGGAAGTCTACGGTTTGGCATGGCCGCCAGCAGACCGAAGGACATGGCCGCTGCCAGAAGGTAAACGGCGAGCCGAATCAGCCAGCAGAACGGATAGAGTTCCGGTGCAAACCGGTCATACATGGCCCCATATACAGCCAGTGTATATTTTCCAAAGAAATCATACGTTCCGAAAAATATGACAGCGGCAATGAGAAGAGCAGCTGCCACTAAAATGGTCCGCAGCTTTTTATTTCCAAGCTGTTCCATGGATCTTTCGGAGAAATAGCAGCCGGCATAGAAGAACGGCGCGAAAGCCAGTACTCGGTCCAGGGACAGAAAATCGTTTAGCTTTCCGGCATAGCCGCCGGCAAGGCCGATGAAGAGGATGAGGGCCATCGTGAACCATTTCCTGGAAGGCCTGGGGTTCGGCGGGCAGAAGAACGGGATAAAAAGGTACCAGAGCGCCAGCGCCAGCAGGTACCAGGGCGCGCCGCTTTCGTGGAAAAAGTTGATTGACAGGCCAATGGATCCTTCTAACAGCCCTTCTGTAATATGTACTCCGATTTTGAACAGAAAGTACAGCCAGAGCAGCTTAAACAGCCGGTCCCACCGGAAAGTCCCTTTCCCGCGATATACCCCTTTCGCCAGGTAACCGGACAGAAAGATGAAACAGGGCATATGGAAGGTATAAATCAGATACAGGGTGTTGGTGGTGA
>CAUEKH010000167.1 GCA_959018155.1 uncultured Hungatella sp. | reverse complement strand
CAGACGGAAGCATCCGATACGAAGGCCCGGATGCTGAAAATTACGATATTACCTCAGAATACGGCAGCATCACGCTAAAGAATGTAAAGGCAGAATCGATTTCCATTCACGCCTCGGATGGAAGCATAAACTGTGACTCTCTGTTCAGCGGCACATTTACACTGGAAAATCATTACGGGAAGTCGACGATGAACAATATCATTTCAGATGTCATGGAGATCAGCGCATCAGATGGCTCGGTTTCCCTGACACAGATTCAGACGGGAGCCTTGAGTGTGGAGAATACGTATGGCGGACTGAACGGTGACTCGGTTCAGGCTGACAGCCTTTCCGTCAGGATGTCAGATGGCAGCTGCACAATCAGGCAGGCGGATGTGAAACAGGCATCATTTACCAATTCCTACGGATCGATTAAACTGGAACTGACAGGAAGAGAAGAGGACTACAATTACAATATTGATACAGAGTACGGTTCCATAACGGTAAATGGACGAAAATACGATGAGGAAGAAGACTACCGCGTAAATCATGAAGCAAACCGAAACATCGCGATCGATGCGTCAGACGGATCGGTAGTCATCACCAGTACAGAGTAGGAAGCGATATCAGGGTATCAGACGGGCTCTTTTACAGAGAACGTATCTGATACTCTTTTTTTGCCTCTTTTTAGATAGAAAAACTGGAATTGACAGTCAATTTCCAACCTGATATACTGAAAAGTATTCAGAGAAAAATCAGATTTACCGGAGGATAAATATGGAGGCGAAGAGAACTTCAAGAGGGCTGACACTGCTCATAATACTGTCAGGAGCCGCCCTGTTTTTGCTGTCCGTGGGACTGTACCGCTCGGAGAAACCGTATAAAGTCTCGATTCTGCTGGGACTGGAATATCAGGAGCAGGAAGAATACTGCGTGAATGTGCTGATGACGGGAGAAAATCCGAAAGTTTTCCGATATAAAGACAGCACGAAGCCGGTGATATCGCGGCTGGAGGACGAACACGGTTCATGGCTCAGACTGACTGTCACTCCAAAGGAACGACGTTTCTGGGATGTCTACGAAATCCATTATCAGTCAGATCAAAAGAATGAAGAACCGAATGTGGTAATAGCGCCTTCTGCAAAAGGCGAAAAGAGTAACGTGACGCTCTACGATTACGATGTCAGCTGCAAAAGCAATCCCATGCGCTGGTTTTACCCCGTATTTGGGGCGTTCGTTCTTCTGTTGTCCCTGATTCGGGTGAGAAGAGTGAAAATGACGCCGGCACAGGAATATATAACCGGGGTTTTTGACCGTGCGCGTGAGCGGGAACCGGAAAATCCTGCGTGGATTAAGTCGGAGCGTCTGTTTTATCAGCTGTTAAGAAATTCTGTTTTGAGGAGAGTCTGCTATGAATGGCTGATTGCTCTCATTTATTTCTGTTTCATCCGATATATGCAAAGTCATATTTTCTGGTTCGGGGAGGGAATCATTGCAAGCGGAATTGTGGCATTGGCTATCATGATCATTTTTATGTTTTTAAACTATCTGCTTTCCCTCTATCTCTATGGCCGTTTCCTCTCGATGCTTACAGAGGAATGCCGCCCGACTCTATTCGCGGCCGCGGGAGCCGAAGCTTATCGCTATGGCAGGTATTATGCTTCCGTGCTGGGAAAGGGATATACATACCAGGCCAATCTTGCAACGACCCTGAACTCCTGCCAGAAATATGAGGAGTCTTTAAAATATCAGACGCTGTTATGGCGTGAAATTAAGGAAAAGAAGAAAAAATCCTGGATTTTCGTCCACTATCACAATCTGCGCCGTTTAAACTGCTGGTGGCTGGGAAAGACGGAGGCGGTGCTTAAAGAGCGGGAAATCATATGGAGTTTTCTGGAAATTCATAAAGAAGCCGGGAAGCCAAAAAATGTCCGCAGGGATCTGGACGGGGCCAAGCTGACAGCCGATATCGGGGAGAAGCGGTGGATGGAGGCGAGAGAGGGGGCGGTGGTACTGCTCGATTCCGCACAGAATAACTGGGAACGGCTTCGCCTTTACGATATGCTTGCCTATATCTGCCAGGAGAGTGGAGATCTGGATGGGGCGAAGCGGTACGGGGACTGTTTACGGGCGATAAAACGGGAAAAGAATACGGCCAGATTCAGTCAGATTGCAGATGGAGAAACGGGGGCAGAAGAGGCTGGTGATCCATTTGCCACAACCTTTATCCGCGTGGAAAGGCTGGCAGGATTCGGACTTATTGTGGCGGGCTGCATAATACTTCATCTTCTCAGATAGAAGACAAGACCGAAAAGGTATGGCAGAGAGAACAGAATAAACGAAAATGGGAAAGGATTAAAAAATGAAAAAATTACTTGTGGAAATCTGCTGCGGCAGCTATTACGATGCGATACAGGCCGCTGCCGGAAACGCTGAGCGTATCGAATTAAACAGCGCCCTGGCGTTAGGTGGGCTGACTCCCTCGGTTGCAGAACTCCTTCTCGTAAAAAGAGAGACGCCCTTAAAGGTAATCTGTATGGCGCGTCCCAGAGGCGGCGGCTTCTGCTACGGTCTGGAAGATTTTAAACAGATGTTTTTCGACTGCCAGGTGATGATGGATCACGGGGCCGATGGCGTTGCCTTCGGCTGCCTGAAACCGGATAGAACCATTGACTTATCCCAGACGGAAATGATGGTAAAAATCATCAAACAGAGAGGCGGAGAAGCTGTATTTCACAGAGCCTTTGACTGCGTTGAGAACCCGTTTGAGGCTGTCGAACAGCTGATCAGCCTGGGAGTGGATCGGATCCTGACAAGTGGTCAGAAGGAAAAGGCCATGGAAGGGGCTGAATTAATCAGAAAACTGAATGATAAGTACGGGGATCGGATAGAGATTCTGGCGGGCAGCGGTGTCAATGGGGAAAATGTAAGAGAACTGGCAGAAAAGACCGGAGTTTTGCAGGTTCACAGTTCCTGCCGCGACTGGATTATGGATCCGACGACCGCAGGCAATGGGGTCTCTTATTCTTTTGCGGATCCATGCCATGCCATGTGTTTTGATGCGGTTTCAAGGGAAAAGGTAGAAGAACTTATTAAAAATTCTAATATATAATGATATAAATACCTTAAAAAATAATTAGAAGCCATCATCAAAAAGTACGGGAACACGATAAAATTCAACAAAAATTTCACAATAAAAAAATTTCATTGGAAGAACGTGCTGTCAGGAAAACGGGAGTGTCCGGGGACATTGCTGAGAAATCCTGAGATAATTGCATTTTTAGAAATACAGGACTTAACGTGGGTTAATAAGTTTTGTGATAAAATTAACGAGGAATTTGAGGAGATTTTCGGGTGCCCTGTCTGATAAATGGAAGAATTTCCATTAAGAACACAGTATACAATCCATATTTTTTAATTGTTTCGTTTCCTGAATTATGTTATACTGTACAAGATGGCAGGAGAGGAGGACATTTCCTGCCGGGAGAGATAAAGAATGTATAGAAAGAGGGTTAGTTAGATGGGTTTGGCTACATTTAAAGGCGGCATCCACCCTTATGAGGGAAAGGAACTGTCGGAAAGTAAACCAGTTACGGTACTGCAGCCAAAGGGCGAGATGGTTTTCCCGCTGTCCCAGCATATCGGCGCGCCTGCGAAGCCACTTGTGGCAAAAGGCGACCATATCCTGGTCGGTCAGAAGATCGGTGAGCCTGGAGGATTTATTTCCGCCTGTGTTATCAGCTCGGTGTCAGGGACGGTAAAGGCGATTGAACCGAGAATGGTTGCAAATGGTTCTATGGTACCGTCCATTATCGTAGAGAATGATGGGGAGTATCAGGCAGTGGAAGGCTTTGGCGCTGCGCGCGATCCGAAGAGCCTGTCCAAGGAAGAAATCAGAAATATTGTGAAGGAAGCCGGTATTGTCGGCTTAGGCGGCGCGGGATTCCCCACACATGTAAAGCTGACGCCAAAGGACGAGTCGAAGATTGACACCATCATCGTCAACGGGGCGGAGTGTGAACCGTATTTAACCTCCGATTACCGCATGATGCTGGAAGAGCCGGAAAGCATTATCGGGGGCTTAAATGTCATCCTCTCGCTGTTTGACAACGCGAAGGGAATCATCGGAATCGAGGACAATAAACCGGAAGCGATTAAGAAGATGACGGAACTGGTGAAAGGGGAGCCGAGGATTACGGTCTGCCCGCTTAAGACCAAGTATCCCCAGGGTGGTGAGCGTTCCTTAATCTATGCGGTGACGGGACGGAAGATCAATTCCTCCATGCTGCCGGCTGACGCCGGTTGTATCGTGGATAACGTGGATACGGTTATCGCCATTTACAATGCGGTCTGCAAGTCCACTCCTTTAATCAGGAGAATTGTGACGGTGACGGGCGACGCGATTGCCACGCCTCAGAACTTCAACGTAAAGATCGGTACGAGTTATACGGAACTGTTAGAGGCGGCCGGCGGCTTTAAGACGGAACCGGAGAAAGTGATTTCCGGCGGTCCGATGATGGGGCAGGCGCTGTTTAACCTGGAGATTCCGGTAACGAAGACGTCTTCTGCGCTGACCTGTCTGACAAAGGACGAGGTTGCCGAACATGCGCCTTCTGCCTGCATCCGCTGCGGAAGATGTGTGAGTGTATGTCCGAGCCATGTGGTTCCTCAGATGATGATGGATGCGGCGGAGCGTTCTGACACAGAACGGTTCGTGGCTTTAGACGGTATGGAATGCTGTGAATGCGGCTGTTGTACGTTCGTATGTCCTGCGAAGAGACCTTTAACCCAGGCCTTCAAGGAGATGCGCAAGGTCGTTGCCGCAAGCAGAAAGAAAGCGTAGGAGGGTGAGAAATGAGTAAATTATTAAATGTATCATCATCACCTCACGTCAGGGACCAGGTGACAACACAGAACATCATGCTGGATGTTGCGATTGCCATGATTCCTGCAACTGCGTATGGTGTGTATCAGTTTGGCATTAAAGCAGCCCTGGTGCTGTTAGTGACGGTTCTTTCCTGTGTGCTCAGTGAGTACGTCTATGAGTCCCTGATGGGAAAGCCGATCACCGTAAGTGATGGAAGCGCCCTTGTGACAGGCATGATTTTAGGTCTTAACATGCCTCCGTCTATCCCGCTGTGGATTCCGGTTCTGGGCGGCATCTTCGCTATTATCGTGGTAAAACAGTTATACGGCGGCCTTGGCCAGAACTTCATGAACCCGGCTCTGGCGGCACGCTGCTTCTTATTAATCGCATTTGCAGGCAAGATGACGACCTTTACATACAATGATGCGGTTGTCAGCCCGACGCCCCTTGCAGCCTTAAAGGCAGGCCAGGTGGTAGATATCCCGGCCATGTTTATCGGTAAGATTCCGGGAACCATCGGCGAGGTGTCTGTGATTGCTCTGCTGATTGGCGCGGCCTACTTATTGATCCGTAAGGTTATCACAATCCGGATTCCGGCGGCCTACTTAATCACATTTTCTGTATTTGTATTTATTTTCGGGCAGCACGATCTGATGTATGTGCTGGCTCACTTATGCGGCGGCGGTATTATTTTCGGCGCGTTCTTTATGGCGACAGATTACGTTACCAGCCCGATTACTCCAAAGGGACAGATCCTTTTCGGAATCCTTTTGGGCGTACTGACAGGACTGTTCAGAATCTTTGGCGGTTCTGCAGAGGGTGTTTCCTATGCAATCATCATCAGCAACATTTTAGTGCCGCTGATTGAGAAGATTACCCTTCCGAAGGCATTTGGAAAGGAGGGCAAGTGATATGAGTAAAGGCGGATTCATGAAAGACGCTCTTATTTTATTCGTAATTACCCTGATTTCCGGTTTCCTGCTGGGAGCCGTATATCAGATTACGAAAGCGCCGATTCAGATGGCAGAGGCAAAGGAAAGCCTCCACAAGTACCAGGAAGCGTATCCGGATGCCACGGATTTCACCTTTGACCAGGCAATCCAGGATCAGGTGGATATCTCGAAGGAGACTCTGGCGGCAGAGAAGCCGGAGTACGGCAATGTAGCGGTGAATGTGGCGCTGAAAGCGGTTGACGCTTCCG
>CAUEKH010000166.1 GCA_959018155.1 uncultured Hungatella sp. | reverse complement strand
GTCTGCATTGACATAGTAACCATCAATGGTGGTATTGGCGGACATGGTTCCTCTGGTTCCATCGGAAACAGGATTAAAGTGGTACCATTTTCCGTTGAGCTGCTGCCAGCCAGTTGCCATTGCACCGTAGCGGCGAAATGTATTTTGTATCAGGAGGCGCCCTCAGTCATTATTTTTTAGATTGTTTTACTTTTATCAATGTGCTATGATAAGAGGCAGATAAATAGTGTGAGGAGGGATTATATCCATGAACAATTTTGAGTACTGTGCCCCTACAAGGATCATTTTTGGAAGAGACACAGAGAGTACGGTGGGGACAGTTATAAAGGAGTATGGTTTTCATAAAATTATGATTCATTACGGCGGAGGGAGTGCAAAGCGCACCGGTCTTCTCGATCGGGTGGAGGCTTCCTGTGATGAGGCGGGAATTCAGTACGTATCGTTTGGCGGGGTCCAGCCCAATCCAACGCTGTCACTGGCAAAGGAAGGGATCGATATCTGCCACAGAGAGGGCGTGGAATTTATCCTGGCGGTAGGCGGCGGAAGCGTCATTGATTCCGCGAAATGTATTGCTGACGGCGCGGCGAATCCGGGGATTGACCCGTGGAAGTTCTTTATGAAGGAAGCAATGCCGAAGAAGGCCCTTCCCCATGGAAATATCCTGACTCTGTCAGCTTCAGGAAGCGAGATGAGCCAGTCCTGTGTCATTACAAATGAGGAAAATGGCTTAAAGCGCGGTTTTAACAGTCCGACCCACCGGCCGCTGTTTGCCATCTGTAATCCGGAACTGACCTATACGGTAAGTAAATTCCAGACCGGCTGCGGGACGGTGGATATTCTGATGCACACTCTGGAACGGTATCTGGGAGGAACGACGAAAGATACAGTTCTGACAGACCGTATTGCGGAGGGACTGATGAAAGCGGTGATTGAGGCAGGTACAATTGCCGATCAGAACCCGGAGGATTATGAGGCGAGAGCCACGCTCATGTGGGCGGGAAGCCTTTCCCACAACGATTTGACCGGCCTTGGCCGTGCGTATATGATGCAGGTTCACCAGTTAGAGCATGAACTGTCCGGAATGTATCCGAAGGTGGCTCACGGGGCCGGCTTATCGGCGCTGTTCTGTTCCTGGGCCAGATACGTCTGCGAAAATGACGTATCGAGGTTTGCTCAGCTGGCGGTTCGTGTCTGGAATGTGGAGATGAATTTTGAAAATCCGCTGGCGACAGCTCTTAAGGGAATTGAGACGATGGAAAATTACTTTAAGAGTCTGGGAATGCCTGTGACACTGCGGGAACTGGAAGCGGGAATTAAGGAAGAGGATTTCGAGGAAATGGCGGAGAAGTGCACCAACTTCGGAAAACGGGTGCTTCCGGGGATAAAAGAGCTGGGGAAGAAGGAAATGGTGGATATCTACCGGCTGGCTTATTGACAGAAAGAAAAAGGCGCGGAAACTGTGAGAGGTTTCTGTGCCTTTTTAATATCTTCGGTGCGGGACAGCAGGACAGCGGGACAGCAGGACAGCTCACACGGACTCTCACTCTTTTGATTCAGATAAGTTCCTTTGATAAATCCCCCTGTACGCTTCAACAACACCATCGTATTCCGCGCGGTCAAAGCACCAGTGCGGTTCTGCAAACCATATGACATTCTCAGCCTTCTGCATATATGGTTTCGTATAATTTCGTCTTCGGCGTATCAGTTCTTCGTCCCAGTGAGCGGATACCCAGGCCCAGTGTTCCCGGCTGTCGTACCGCTCACAGGCGATATTATCCCCGTATTTTTCCCAGTCCTCATCGGTGTAGGCTTCCAGACACATGATCCCTGAGCGTTTTTCCAGGTCAAAGTCCTCATTTTCGTGGCTTAGAAACCCCAGCTTTTCCCAGCATACGGTTTTCTGATTTTTTTTAATTCTGGCCAGAATGACGATACAGCTTAAATCACAGTCATCTTCACAGACCAGAATCGGCACATTCAGTGTCTCCGGGGAATCGATCATTTCCCAGACGAAATGGTTTTCAGCTGCATACAGCAGCTCTCCGGTCCATGCCGGCAGCAGGCCAAGGACTGAACCGAAGGGTTCCATCTGTGGGCAGAGACCGGACTTCACCATTTCATCGAGGTATTCGACGATGGGTTTTCCATCAATTATCCAGTAGTATTCCGGGTAGGAGTAGATGGTCTTTCGGCATTCCATTTTTATCGTATTCATCTGTGCTTCCTTATCATCTTTTCTTCAGGCTTACGCAATGGCCGGGTAACTTTCTCTGTTCTTCCATCAATTTCCCTGTTTCAGCCAAATCCATATGACTCTATTCCTCTGTCTCTGCTTCCTCTTCCGGTACAGGCGGTGTGAAATTCTCCGGTATTCCGGGATCCTTCATCTCGTAACATCGGTAGTACTCCTTCGTCTCCTGATTTTTATACGTTTCAGAACGGTTCATGGATAAGAATTTTATCAGTTCATAGCAGTCAATCCAGATTTCGTTGTTTCCCTCTTTCTGGGATTCGTCAAAAATCAGCTGCAGCCCGAAATGAAGATGGGCCTCGTCAATATTGTTGGTATTCTCCGTTCTGCTGTAACCGGTCCTGCCGAGATAGCCGATGACATCTCCGGCGGTGACGATACTTCCCTGCTGTAATGATTTGTGGTACGGATAATTTTTCCGCAAATGGGCGTAGTAATAGTACCGTTTCCCGTCAAAACTCCGGATTCCCAGCCGCCAGCCGCCGTACTGGTTCCAGCCGATAGCTTCCACATACCCGGATTCGACTGCAATCACCGGCGTCCCCACCTGGCCCATCATATCGTGGCCTAAATGCTGCCGCTTATAGCCGTAGGATCGGGCCACCCCGAAATCATCGTAGTCCTGATAGGGAAATCCCCTGGCAATCGGTGAAAATCCTTTTAAACCGTACTTTGTCACCCATACCCGTTCCGGGTCAACGCTGCCGTCGGGAAGCAGGGCCGGAGTGGCGTAAAGCGGCGCATTTTCAGCGGGAATCTCGATGTCATACTGACCGACAAGCCCGTCTAAAACCGCGCCGTAGGCTTCTCTGTAATAGGAGTAATATTTCATGTCCTTCGTCACTTCTTCTATGGTTTTCCCGGCCAGCAGCTGTTCCGCCAGACTGTCTAAATCCTTCGTGGAATAGTGGGAAAAATCACCGCCGTACCTGGCGCCTAAACAGGAGAGGAGTTCCACCCAGTTTAAATGCGGTTCAGACTGGCACGTGTTGACATCGTAGCGGAAGGCTTCCTGCATGGCCTTCGAGGTTACATGAAAATCCACCCATTTAATATATTTTTTCGTCTCGTCCGGGCTGGTGGTGTGAACCTGACCGGAAGCCGGAAAGAAAAAGTTCCTGTCCGGGTCAAGAAAGAACAGGGAGACCAGCAGAAGAGTCAGGACGATAACTTCTATGTAAATAACGATGTGGTGACGTGATTCCGTTTTGTGCGGGTCACGCTCTTTATATGGTTTCATACACATATCTCCTTCTAAATCCATCCCATATGGAGGGAGAGTCAGTCCCCCTATTATCAATATGCGCGGATAGAAGAAAATATGAGTGATTAACCGGCTTAAATCAGATCGATGATCTCCCTGTCATCCGGTACGAGAATATTTCCGTGGAAATATGGCTGTCCTTCCGCCGTATAGCGCTCTTTGCGGTGCTCTAAGCCGGTATCCTCGGTGTGCCACAGAACGAGATTTTCCACGCCCATCTCTTCCGCCAGAATGCAGGCGTCCTTCGCTGTGCTGTGGTGCTTCTCGTAGGGCTTAAAACGTTCCCGCTCGCTGTAGAGACAGAAGGCCTCGTGAAGCATCCAGTGGCTTCCTTTTACGTAAGGAGTACAGGCCGGGTTGAACGGTTCGTCGCCGCAGCAGGTCAGCCGTTTTCCATTTTCCAGGGTGGTGGTAAAACCGTACTGCATGGCCTTGGTGGAGTGGATATCAAAGAACGTCATCTCTCTACCGAGAATGGTCTTAGTCTCCCCGTCCTCAACACCGTGAAGGTGGATGCGCTTTCCGAAAAGGCTGGTCAGTTTTTCCTGAAGCGTCAGTTTGCAGAGCGTCTCGATCGTTGTGGTTAAATTTTTATGGCAGTAAATATTTAAATCACCTTCGTAGCTTCCGTTTTTGATTCGCGTAGCGATAAAACGCACCATCCACACAATACCGAGAATGTGATCGGTATGTTCATGGGTGACGAAAATATGATGGATATTTGCCATATCCACATCCATATCCTGTAAAATCTTCAGGATTCCATTGCCTCCGCCTGCGTCGGTCATAAAAAATTCTTCTCCGCGTCTGATAGCGAAGCAGGTGTTATAGCATCGGGTCACGGCGGCATTTCCAGTGCCGAATACGTAAAGCTGTTCCATGTCAGATTCTCCTTTTTGTCTGTAGTTCCTATCTTCTGTAATGGTACTATATCCCGGGAAAATGCGCAATACCTTCGCGTATATCCTGGATTTTCCCGTCTATAATAAGTTACTGTTATCACGAAAATATTTTTATTCAGCGGAATGGAGAGAAAGATGGAGAACAGGATGGATAAAGAGAAACAGGAAAAAATGAATCAGAAAAAATCGAATGAGCTGTTTAACAGCATTACAGAGAAGGTAAAACCGGAAAACCAGAATCAGACCCATAACTCCAGGCGGGAGGGGATGGGGCCGAATACGAAGAGAAGGGCGGATTAGGCTTCCATCCCGGACCGTGACGGGACTGCGGGGAATAAAAGCACAGGCGGCTGCCGGATGACCGGAGCCGCCTTTTTGGTAAACAGATTTTCTGACTATTGGAAGTTTTATTTTCTACTTCTTGTAAACTCATTCCTATTCCTTCTGTTTTATGAAAAAAACTTTTAAAACATGGTTTTTTATGGTACTATAGCATTATTAGAAAACAGCTGCAGGCGGCATACGCGGCTGTAAAATTGGTGAGGAGTGAGAGTCATGAGGGACTTGGCTTATTTAAAACTGATGGCAAGGGAATACCCGACAATCAAGGCGGCCTCCAGTGAGATTATTAACTTAACGGCGATTCAGGGGCTTCCAAAAGGGACGGAGTATTTTTTCAGCGATTTGCACGGGGAGTATGAGGCATTTATCCATCTTCTGCGCAGCGCCTCCGGGATTATCCGTGAGAAAATCACGGAGACTTTTGGCAACATCATGCCGGAGCGGGACGAGGTGGAACTGGCGAATTTGATTTACTACCCCGACCGGATTGTGAACCAGATGCAGTTACAGGGGCTTGCAACGGATGACTGGCAGCGTGTGACCATCTACCGTCTCGTCCAGATCTGCAAGGTGGTCTCGTCGAAATACACCAGGTCCAAGGTGAGAAAGAAAATGCCTCCCGAGTTCTCTTACGTGATCGATGAACTTCTTCATGTAGATTATAATGACGACAATAAAAGGATATACTACAGTGAGATTATCCGTTCCATTATTGATATCGGGGTGGGGGATAAATTTATCATTGCGCTCTGTGAGTTGATTCAGAATTTGACCATTGACAATCTCCATATTATCGGTGATATCTTTGACCGTGGACCGAGGGCGGATATTATTATGAGGGAGCTGATGCAGTTCCACGACGTGGACATCCAGTGGGGAAACCATGACATTTCCTGGATGGGGGCGGCCACCGGCAATCTGGCCTGTATCTGCAATGTGCTGCGCATCGCCATCAGCTATAACAGCTTCGATGTGCTGGAGGACGGATACGGAATTAATCTCCGGCCGCTTTCCATGTTTGCGGCAAAGGTCTACCATGACGATCCGTGCGACCGGTTTATCCCTCAGATTCTCGATGAAAATATTTACGATGCCGTGGATCCGGGGCTGGCGGCCAAGATGCACAAGGCCATCGCAATCATTCAGTTCAAAATCCAGGGCCAGATTATCAAGCGCCATCCGGAATACGACATGGATGACAGACGGCTCTTAGAGGCTGTGGACTTTGAAAAAGGGACTGTCCGTCTGGAGGGGAAGGAATATCCCATGCTCGATATGGCATTTCCTAC
>CAUEKH010000165.1 GCA_959018155.1 uncultured Hungatella sp. | reverse complement strand
CCACCGCTTTCGTCAGCCAGACGCCATTTTCCGACAAATAAAACTTCTGGCCGTCTGCCGCCATGCGTCCTGCATCCACCTCTAAAACCACCGGCTCCCCATGCCTCTTCCCGACCTTCACAGCCGTCTCCTCATCTTTTGAGAGATGGACGTACAGGCGGCTCATGGGCTTTAAGCCCTCTTCCCGGATGGACTGCAGAAATCGCTTCGCAGTCCCGTGATAGAGGACCTGCGGCGGTTCCACTTCCTTTAACTCCACGTCGACCGGAATGCTGTGACCCTGGTTGGCGCGGATTAAAGTGCCGTCGTCGCTGAACCGGTATCGCCCCTTCTCATCCGTCGCCACAATTTCCTTTAATAAATCAAGATCCATCTCCCGACCGGTTCCGTTGATACCCGCTATCAGTTCTTCCACATCCGCCCAGCCATGTTCATCCAGGGTAATCCCTGCCGCCTCCGGCTGATGGCGGAGTACCATACTTAAAAATACACTCAGCCGTCTGTTTCCATCCTTTTCTCTGCTCATTCTCTTTCCTTTCCTAAAGCAGGTCTTCCCGGCCGTTCTACAACACGCGCTCAGACTCTGCTCCCTGTTTAAATTCAGATTTATAAATCGTATAGGGATACTTTCCGGCCCAGTCTTTTATCTTATGATCAAACTGTTCCTCATCAAAAATCAGAACATCAAGATAGACCCTTTCAGCTCCCATGGCGCCGCCTAAAACGCGGCCGGTTTCATTTCCCTCATAAATGGATTCCGGCATTTCTCCGTCTTCCCTCTCACAGGCGCCGAATACCTCCTTATCCAGAGATTCTTCCATCTCATAGCGAAGATTCAGAATCTCGCTTCTGTCATCCTCTTCTCCGTACTGGAACCACAAGAATGTGGCTTTTGCCCCGAATTCTTCCATCGTGTCGGCCGTCCGGTATTCCCCGCCGTAATAATCCTGTATCAGTTCCATGCAGGCTGTCATTCCGGCAATCACATCGTAGCGCAGATTCTCGTCTTCCTGGGGCTTGAAGCTATAGGAAGAATACGTCCGGCCGGGATGTAACTTCAGTTCTTTTCCCTGGTTTTTCAGTGTCTCTTCCATATATTCCCTTAAGCTGCCAAGGGGAACCATACCGGAAACCGGGGCAGAAGCCTGCTTCACCTCTCCTATGTATTTCAGGGACAGCGCCTCCCCCAGGCAGAGATCGAGTGCTGTGAAGAACAGGTTATAACGGTCATTTTCCGGTAAATCCAGCAGGGCTTCATGATAGAAAGCCAGAGAAAAGCACTCATAATCTTCCTCGTACTTACAATCCAGAAGGATATCCGCCATAGTCAGCTCTTTCCCCGACATATGAAATGCAAAATTGGAGACATCCCCCGGCTGCATATACGGGAAAAATGTCCATTTATCCCGGTATTTTTCCGGCATCCCGGCCGTTAAATACGGCAGCAGATAAAACAGCGCCCGGTTCCCGTTTACAGCAAGCGTAAACTCATGGTCGCCCCCGATATTGAAGCAGAGACCGCCCACACGCTCCAGTCCTTCTGCGATGAAGCCGGTGACCTCCTTCTGGCCGTACTTCTCCCTGTTCTCGCACATATCGGAAAGTGTCGCCTCATTCTTCTCAAACCACTGCCAGAAGCTGCGGCAGCGCTCATAAAAGCTGCTATTCATTCGTATCTCCTCCTGATTTTCTCTATTATTTTCTTTTCCCGCCATTATCCGGCCAGGCTTCCCACTCTTTCCGGCTCCCCACAAATACATTCATGTCAATATACGTCTCTGCCCCCTGATACCCTTCTAACTTTTCCCGATTCGTATACTGCCAGAACAGCCAGTCTCTTTCCCCGATATGCGGGCGGGTTACGACATTTCGAATCCACAGCGGGTATTCATCGAACCGGCCTTCCAGGTACTGTTCATACGCCTCCTCTGTCGTGTAGATAACCGGCGTCATCCCATAGCACTCTTTCAGCCCTTCAAGCATCGCCGCAAGCTGCTCCACAGAAGTCTCCACGTCAGGCGGATTCACCTTCTTATCTCCATAAAACTCAAAGTCCACCACCGGAGGCAGCATTTCCCCAAACACCGGAACCACTTCGACAAAATGGGCCAGCTGTGTCTCCGCCGCGCTGTCAAAGCTGAAAAAATGGTAAGCGCCGATCCGCAGCCCTGTCTTTTGGGCCGCCTCCCAGTTCTCATGGAACTTTTCATCTATATGGCTGCTTCCCTCTGTCGCCTTGATAAAGGCAAAATCAATCCCCTGATCCGCCAGCACTGACCAGTCGATGTCTCCCTGATAGTGGGAGACGTCAACTCCACGTACGGGATACCTCTCTTTCGAAGGATTGTTAAGGAGAATGATTCCATGGTACACGAAAAATGCGCCTGCAAGGAACAGCAAAGCCATCAAAACCACAATGCCCGCAGCTGTCAGCCATATCTTTTTTCTTCTCATTCCGACGTTCCTCCCGCACCATACTCACTTCCTATATCATACTTCATATTTCTTAATCTGAAAAGCCACAGCGC
Organism: uncultured Hungatella sp.; assembly: GCA_959018155.1. Taxonomy (GTDB): domain Bacteria; phylum Bacillota; class Clostridia; order Lachnospirales; family Lachnospiraceae; genus Hungatella. The sequence continues at coordinate 3,533 of CAUEKH010000165.1, read as the reverse complement.
GTGAGAATTTTCAATGTTCAGAATGTTCACAACTCAGAATGTTCACGCTGACAAAAAATGACGCCGAAAGAATTTCTGCTTCTTCCGGCGCCATTTTCATGGGATAGTCCGAATCATCTGCCTTCCCCTGGCATTCTACCGTTAATTTCCATTCCGTGGTTCCTCTATCCATTCCCCTCAATCGCTACGCTGCTTCCAATCCCGTTCTGCCCCCGGCTCTTGGTTACGATAATCTTTTTTTCGATCCGTTCCTTCAGTTCCGGCACATGGGAAATGATTCCCACCATCCGGTTTCCTTCCGTCAGGCTTCCAAGGGCTTTCATCGCCTGATTTAACGCCTCCTCGTCGAGGGAACCGAACCCTTCGTCAACGAACATCGCATCGAGGCGGATTCCCCCGGCATACGACTGGATCTCATCGGACAGTCCCAGCGCCAGGGAAAGAGAGGCCTGGAAAGACTCTCCGCCCGACAGCGTCTTGACGCTGCGCTCCGTCCCGTTGTAATGGTCGATCACATTTAAATCCAGCCCGGCCTTCTCCTTCTTATTATCCCCATCCTGCTGCCGCTTCAGCTCATACTGCCCGCTGCTCATAGTCATCAGCCGCAAATTGGCGCGCCGCAGAATTCTGTCAAAGTAAGCCATCTGGATGTAGGTTTCCAGCTCAATCTTCCGCTTCCCGCCCAAGTTTCCGTTGGCCGTGTCCGAAAGTCCTTTCACCCGGATGTACTCCTCCTCTACGACCACCATATCCCCCTGTTTTCCGTGGACCAGCTGATATATCTCGCTGTTTTTCTTAAATGCCGCATACTGCTCCGCCCGCTTTCCATCCGCTTCTTCCTTTTCAGCGGTCCAGCGCAGCTTCCTAGCTGTAATCTCCTCCTCCATAAGTTCTTCCGCCTCGCCAAGCTGGCTCTGAAGTGTCACGATTGCCGACTGCACGGCCGTCTCTTCCGTCCGGATATTCTCATAAGCCTCTTTTGCGCGTTCCCGTTCACGCTCCAGATTCTGCTTTTGCTCCTGATACGTACTAATCTGTAATTCCGTCTCTTCCCGGCTGACGCTCCCGAGAGCAGCCTTAAGGCTATCCGCTTCCTCCTCCAGCCGGTCTTTTTCCGTCTTTAAGCGGGTCAGGTGAAGTTCCAACTGCCGGACTTCCTTCTCCAGTTCTCTCAGGCGTTCTTCCATAAGAGGGATCTCCTGTTCCAGCTTCTCTTTCTGTTCCAGCTTCTTCTCATTGGCCAGAATCTCCGTCCTCAGCTTCTCCAGTTCTGCGCCCAGCAGTTCTTCCGCAAAAGCCGCCCCCTCCAGCAGTTCTTCCTCTGCCTCACAGTCTGGATTCTGGTAAATGTCCTTCCATGGCATGTCTTTCCATGGCATATCCTTCCTCAACAGGCAGCCTGCAATCTGCTTCTTCGTCTCAGTCCGGCTACTCTTAAGGACCTCCAGCGCACTTTTTAACTCCTGGATTGTCCGGAAACTCTCTGCCTGACGTATTTCCAGTTCCTCCCGCTCTTTCCTGTACGCGTCGCGCCGCCCGATTTCTTCCCTTACCTCATTTTGCCGTTTTGTAATTCCGGCGAGCGCCTGCTGCAAAAGGGCCAGGGCTTTCTCTGTCAAAACAGACCACTCCTCCTGCCCGCTCCCATCGTGGCATGTGATAGCAGAAGGTTCACCGATATCGCTGCATGTAGCAAAAACAGGTGCCTCTATATCGCCACTTGTGGAAACAATCTCACCGCCTGCCGCCATTCTGTCAGAGTTTTCCTCTAAAATCCTCTGCACTGCATCCAGTTCTGCTCTAATCTGTGTCTGAAGCAGCTGGCTTCTGCCCGTCAGGGAATCCAATTGTTTCCGGATCTCCTTTTTCTGCTCTTCTAACTCTTCCTGTTCCTTCTTTCTCTTTTCCGTCTCACCAACTGCCGCTTCATACTTTTCCCGTTTTTCGGCAGCTTCTTTCCATGCTGCCTTTTTCCGGTTCAAATATCCCTGCAGCCATTGGCCGACAGTCTCGAAGAACGAATCGTCTCGTTCCGAAAGTCCGGCCGGATTGAAAGGAATCATCACGGGTTTCTTATCGCCGTCGTCTTCCATGGATAAGATAGCAGCAGAAGCCGTTTTCAGCTGTCCCGACTTGTCCGCGATCTGGCCTTCCAGAACAGCCCGTTCTCTCTCCTCTTTTTGTATTTCTGCCCCCAGCTTCTGTAAAAGTTCCTCATCATGGCGGAGAAGAGGTTCCAGTTCGATGCCCCTGGCCTTATCCGCCTCTGCCGCCGCAAAAGCGGAATCCAGTTCCTGCTTTCTGACCGACAGTTCGACCAGCTTCTTCTCCACTTTCGCCATAATCTGCTTCCAGTCAGTCTCGCCCAACAGTTCCCGGCCCTTTTCACCGATTTCCCCTGCCTCTTTCTCTATCTGCTCCCGCACGTGTCTGGCATCCGCGCTCAACCGTTCCGTCTCCGCCTCTTCCCGGGTCAGTTCCGCTCTCTTTTTGTCCAGCTCCTCTTTTTCCGGCACCATATCCGGAAGCGCCGCAGGCTCCGGATGATGGACGGAACCGCAGACAGGGCACCGCTCCCCCTCCGTCAGGAGGCGGGCCAGCAGTCCGGCCTGGGCGTCCAGAAACAGTTTCTCCAGCCTGCCATACGACTGCCTCAAGTTCTCCTTTTTCTCAGAAGCGACACGGTATCTCTCCTGTATATCTTCCAGTCTCTTCTCCTGCTCCTCAAGTCCTCTGATGCGATCCGCCAGTTTTACCGCCTGATATTTTTCATCCAGCCATGCGACCTTCTCCTGCTCCAAACGGGCAAGCCGCAGTTCAGCATCCTTTATCCGCTCCCACTCTTCCCGGCAGAGTTTAACCTTCCGCTGTGCCTCAGCTTCCTCCTTAAGAAGGCTGTCCTGCCGCTGTCTCACCTGTTCCTCGTCGGCCTGCGCGGCTTTCAGAAGCCCGGTTAAACTTGTAAATTCCCGGCTCGTCCTCTCCAGATCTCCCACCTGATGGCCGTACTCCATTTCCTCCTTACCGGCATGTTTCAAATTCTCCGTAATTTCAGAAAGCCCCTCTAAACGCTCCCGAATAACCGCTTCACTCTTTTCAAGTTCCGTCAGACTCTCCCTCTGCTTCACAATCTGTTCCGCTATCGACTCCCGGTCCGCTCTCCTCTGTTCTAAGCTGTCCCTCTGTTTTTCAAGATTCTCCTGCCGTCCCTTCAAAGAAATGAGCACCGCATCCCGGTCCTGCCACGCGTCTATCTGCTGCTGGCGCCTATGTATCAAATCTGACAGCTGTTCCGAAGCCTCCTGCTCCGCCCTCAGCCGTTTTAAAGTCTCTTCCTGCTTCTCCTTCGTCTGAGCAAAATGAAGCCGTTTACCGCTCAGTTCACCGCTGCACTGTTTCAGCCTCTCCTCCTGGTAAAGCAGCCTTTCCCTCTCTTCCCCGGCTGTCTTTAACCCTTCCAGGAACCCCTGTTTCAGTTCCATCTGGCCCTTTAATTCCTCTATCCCGGATTCCTTTTTCTTTTTCTCCTTTTC
>CAUEKH010000164.1 GCA_959018155.1 uncultured Hungatella sp. | reverse complement strand
AACACGATATCAATTGAAAAAATCCCGGCCCTCTCAATATGAGAGTTCCGGGATTAGTCGCATTAATTATTCCATTGTTGCGTACTGGAAGAACCAGTAGCCGTATGGGGAATGCCATGTTCCTTTTAACTTCGGATCCTGTAAGTAGAAGTCGTTGTAGTAAGCAACAGGAGCCATAGCAGCATCTGCCAGGATCATGTTCTCAGCTTCGTGAAGCTTTGCGTAATGCTCAGCAACGTCTGCTGTGGAGTTTGCTTCGTTTAACATCTTATCTACTTCCGGATTGCTGTACTTACCGTCGTTGTTTCCGCCGCCGGTAATCATTAAGTTCAGCATGTTGGAAGGATCGTCGTAGTCATAAACCCAGCCGTTACGTGCAACCTGGAAATCACCTGCACGACGGGTTGGTGTGAAGGTAGACCACTCAACAACCTTGATATCCATGTTGATACCAAGAGCTTCTTTCCAGCAGCTCTGTAAGTACTCAGCCAGTGGTTTGTGGTAACCGGAATCGTTAGTCATGTACTCGATAGTCGGGAATCCCTGGCCATCCGGATAACCAGCCTTAGCCAGTAATTCTTTTGCTTTTGCAACATCAGCATCATAGTCAGCTACGTTGAAGAAGTCGCCGCCATTGTTCTTACGTGTTACTTCCTCGTAAGAAGAACCTGCTTCTGCGTCGGAAAGACCTGGGCCAACGAAGTTGGTAGCCGGGGAGTAAGTACCCTGCATAACAGTGTTAGCAACGTAATCACGGTCAATTGCAAGGCTTAATGCCATACGTACGTCAGGATTGTTAAATGGTTCTTTCTCTGTCTGGAAGCTGATGTAGTAGGTACCCATGATCGGATCTACGTGGAAGTCATCGCTGCCTCTTAAAGCAGGAATTTCTTCTGTAGGAACATCCTTAATCATGGAAACTTCGCCTGTCTGGTATGCGCTGTATGCTGCGTTGGCATCTTCCATAAGAACGAACTTTAAGGTGTTGACAGTAACCTTGTCTGCGTTCCAGTAGTTTTCATTCTTAGCGAATGTGATGTGGGAACCTGGTACCCATTCAATCATCTTTAACGGACCGTTACTGATATAAGTCTCTGGTGTCAGTGTCCACTGATCGCCATTTGCCTCAACAGTTGCCTGCTGTACCGGAACCATGGATCCGTGTGTGATAAGCTTGGAGAAGTATACACATGGAACACCAAGTTCTACAACGAAGGTGTTATCATCCGGAGCGGAAACGCCAAGAGCGTCTAAGTTGCCCTCAGAAGCCTCTTTATAACCTTTTACGTATCCCAGCATATCCATAGCGTACGGAGCAGCCGTATTCGGGTCTGCAAGTCTCTTCCAGGAATATACGAAATCGTTAGCTGTCAGTGGTGTGCCATCACTCCACTTTAAGCCCTCGCGAAGATGGAAGGTGTATGTAAGTCCATCGTCGGATACGTCGAAGGATTCCGCCTGTCCAGGTACGATCTCATTGTTGGAGTCAACTGTAAGCAGTGTCTCAAACGCATGAAGAACCATGTTACCGCCATCAACCGCGCTGTTTAAAGCCGGGTCAATTGTCTCCGGATCAGGACCAATCTGTACTGCAAGGTCAAGTCCGCCTGCTGGTGTCTCTGCTGGTGCAGCTGTCTCGCCGCCGGCAGCAGCCGTTGTTTCCGTATTAGCAGCAGCTGTTGTTGCCTGGGTCTCAGCAGGTTTGCTTCCACCGCCGCAAGCGGTAAGGACCATACCGGATGCCATAACAGCAGCTAATACAAGTGCCATTTTTTTCATATCAAATTCCTCCTCTAAAGAATTTTTTATATCAAATCATCACAGCATCACTTTATCTTATTGCTGTGATGATTTGCTTTCTAGCATACCATAAATCCATCAGAATAGCAAACAAAATTTAATTTATCCGATCAAGATGGTGGCAGGCTGCGTAATGGCCAGTGGAAACTTCCTTCCACTGCGGCTCTTCTGCCGCGCAGCGCTCGTCTGCGTACGGGCAGCGGGTGCGGAACCGGCAGCCGCTTGGCGGGTTCACCGGGCTCGGGACGTCGCCCTCCAGCACGATTCGTTTCGACTTTCTGCTGGTCTCCGGGTCCGCGATGGGGATTGCGGAGATCAGGCTCTTCGTATAAGGATGGACACTGTGGAATGTCAGTTCATAGCTGTCCGCCAGTTCCACCATCTTACCGAGGTACATAACGCCGATTCGGTTGGAAATGTGCTTTACAATTGATAAATCATGGGCGATGAAGAGGTATGTCAGCCCCAGTTCCTCCTGAAGCTGTTCAAACATGTTGACCACCTGCGCCTGAATCGAAACATCGAGAGCGGAAACCGGCTCATCACAGACGATGAACTGCGGGTCAACCGCCAGAGCGCGGGCGATACCGACACGCTGACGCTGTCCGCCGGAGAACTCATGAGGATAGCGGTTCGCGTGCTCTGAGTTTAATCCAACCGTAGAGAGGACAGAAAGAATCTTCTCATGGCGTTCTTTCTTATTGGCCGCCAGATGATGGATGTCAATCGCCTCTCCGACGATATCTTCAACCGTCATACGCGGGTCAAGACTCGCATACGGGTCCTGGAACACGATCTGCATCTTTCTGCGGTATGGAAGCATATTTACATGAGTAATGTCCTTACCATCGTAGTAAATCTTACCTGCCGTCGGCTCATAGAGACGCAGCAGAGTACGGCCCGTCGTGGTCTTTCCACAGCCGGACTCTCCGACCAGACCGAGGGTTTCACCCTTTCTGATACCAAAAGAGACATCATCGACAGCCTTTACTACCTTCTTCTCAAAAAGCTTACTTCCTGCAACAGGGAAGTACTGCTGTAAATGTTCAACTTCTACAAGATATTTCTCTTCCATCATGCCTCTCCCTTCTGTGCCCGTTCTTTTTCAAACTCTGCTTTCTGCAGCAGCCAGCAAGCACTGTAATGGATATCAGATAAATCAGTATAAGGAGGCATCTCCCGCAGACAAATCTTCATACATTCGCGGCATCTTGGCGCAAATGGACAGCCTGCAGGCGGATTGAGCATATCGACCGGGCTTCCCTCGATCGGAACAAGCTTATTGTGCTCCTTCTCCGTCAGTTTCGGGATACTTCTGATCAGACCCTTCGTATATTCATGGGACGGGCGATAGAAAATATCATCCGTAGTCCCGTACTCTACCACCTTACCTGCATACATGACGGCGATTCTGTCACACATATTGGCAACCACACCCAGATCATGGGTGATCATGATGATGGCCATCCCCAGTTTTTCCTTCAGATCCATCATCAGTTCCAGGATCTGAGCCTGGATGGTCACGTCGAGCGCTGTCGTCGGCTCATCGGCAATTAACAGCTTTGGCTCACACGCCAGAGCAATGGCGATCATGACACGCTGACGCATACCGCCTGACAATTCGTGAGGATACTGTTTTAAACGCTTCTCCGGCTCATTGATACCAACCAGGGTAAGCAGTTCTTTCGCTCTCTCATTGGCCTGCTGTTTATTTTTATTCGTATGCAGCATGATTACTTCGCGGATCTGATTGCCGATCGTATAGACGGGATTTAAGCTGGTCATCGGATCCTGGAAAATAATAGAGATCTCATTTCCACGGACCTTGCGCATCTCCTTCTCCGTCATCTTGTCAATCTGATGGCCGTTAAACTCCAGGCTTCCGCCAATCAGACGGCCCGGATACGCGGTCAGCCCCATTAAGCTGTACGCCGTAACTGATTTACCGGAACCGGACTCACCTACAATTCCTAAAACCTCACCCTCTTTTAAATGAAGGGAAATGTCATTTAAGGCCTTTACCTCACCCGCAGGAGTAAAGAAGGAAAGGCGTTCATTTTTAATATTTACAAGATATTCACCCATCGTCTCTCTCCTCTCCTTAATCCTTCAGTTTCGGGTCAAACGCATCGCGCAGGCCATCGCCTAACAGGTTGAAACTCAGGATAATAACCGCTATCGTAATGGCCGGCGCAAACAGGCGGTGCGGATACGACTGCAGACCGTTTAAAGCCGCGCTTGCCAGGCTGCCCAAGGATGGCATGGGCGCTGCAACACCAAGACCCAGGAAGCTTAAGAAACTCTCTGTAAAGATAGAGGACGGAATCTGAAGCGTTGTGGTAACGATCAGAGTACCAATACAGTTAGTCAGAAGATGTTTCTTGATAATCCGGCCATTGGACGCGCCAAGGGCTTTGGCTGCTGTTACGTATTCCTGCTCTTTCAAAATCAGGATCTGGCTTCGCACAATACGCGCCATACCAACCCAGTAAAGAAGGGCGAATACGATAAAGATACTGATTAAGTTTACACCGATAACCTGAATCCATTCAAATCCCGGCTTCTGCGCCAGCGCCTTTAACGGCTGGTCAAATGCCACGGAAAGAATAATGATAATCAGAATATCAGGGACTGTATAAATCATATCGACAATACGCATCATAATCATATCAACCCAGCCGCCGAAGAAGCCGGCGATGGAACCGTAAAGCGAACCGATCAAAAGGATGATGGCAGAGGCCACAAGACCTACGGTTAAGGAAACACGGCTTCCCATCATAACACGGATCGCGTAATCACGTCCCAGGTTATCCGTACCCAGTACGTGTGGGAATACCTTCTCTCCCGCTTCCTTGGCAGCCAGTTCCTTCTCAGAATACTGCATGGGCGCAAGGCTTTCGCTTCCCCTTATCTGCTGCTCGTAGCTGTAAGGATAAAACTGAGGAACAATAAATGAGAAAACAAAAATTACAATGATAACTGCCAGGCTTACCATGGCAATCTTATTCTTTTTTAAACGGCGGATTCCATCCTGCCAGAAGCCTACGCTCTTGCGCAGGACAGTGAGACTTTCTTTTTCCTCGTTGCTTGCCGGGAGAAAGTCGTCCACATTGAGCTGCAGTGATAACTTATTATCTGACATGTTCTTTCTCCTCTCTATTTTAAATTAATACGCGGGTCAATGAATTTATACGCCACATCTACCACGGCATTCATAATAACCATCAGCGAAGCAAGGAATATGGTAGTTCCCATGATCAGAGGATAATCACGGCCGGTAATCGAACCGATAAATTCAGAACCAAGTCCCGGAATTGTGAAAATCTTCTCTACAATAAAGCTTCCTGTCACGGTGTACGCCAGCAGCGGCCCCAAATAGGTGACAACCGGAAGCACCGCATTACGCAGGGCGTGTTTGAAAATACTGATCACCTGGGATAATCCCTTGGCACGCGCCGTTCTCATATAGTCCTGCCCCATGACATCCAGCATGGAAGAACGCATCAGACGCGCAATATAGGAAGACGGATAGAGCGCCAGCGCTATTACCGGCATGATATAATGCTTCCACGTCGCCAGGCCATACGTTGGCAGCAATCCCAGCTTCAGGCTTAATACGTACATCAGAATCGTACAGACAACGAAGCTTGGCACCGCAATTCCGCAGGTACTGAATACGATAATGATGTTATCAATAATACTCCCTCTCTTAAAGGCGGCTATACTTCCCAGTGGAATCCCCACAAGGACAGCCATCAGGATGGCCACGCCTCCTACTCTCATGGAAACAGGGAATTTTGTTGCAATAATCTGATTTACAGTACGGCCGCGCTGTTTAACACTCAGGCCCAGATCGCCATGAAGCAGATCCTTCATATATGTAACATACTGCTCTCCCAGCGGCTTATCGAGGCCAAACTTTGCCTCCAAAGCAGCCTGAGCCTGCGGACTTACCGCTTTCTCAGCCATAAACGGACCACCTGGTACCATGTTCATCAGAAAGAACGTTAAGGTAGCTACCGCAAATATAGTAACGAGCGCCATCAGCACACGTTTTATGATATATTTAACCATTATAACAACTCCTTTATTTAATGGAAAACCCGCCTGTTTTCAGTTCCGGCGGAATGTTATGGTAAATTTCTTTCCAGGAACTTGCTTATGCATCAATGTCCGTCCAATATGGAAACAATTGTCAATCGTAAGCGGACACTCTCGCTACAGAAAAATCCCATGGATACCCATGGGATTCCCCCTTGAATCCTTTTG
>CAUEKH010000163.1 GCA_959018155.1 uncultured Hungatella sp. | reverse complement strand
ACATATCTTCGGTTACGTTTCTGCTATTCCGCTTTCCGGGACTGTGTCTTCTCCGCCATCTTCTCCGCAATCTCCGCCGCCTCTCTGGCAATCTCCAGTTCCTCATTCGTTTTGATTACCAGCACGTTGACCTTTGAACTCCAGTCGGATATCTTTACCGCCTCGGCCGACTCCCTGTTTTTCACCTCGTCGATGGCGATTCCCAGAAATTCCAGGTAGCTGCAGATCTCTTCCCGCATATCGGAATCATTTTCCCCGATACCGGCAGTAAATACGATATTGTCCACGCCGTTCATGGCCGCCGCGTAGCTGCCCACGTATTTGGCCACTTTATAGGCAAATATCTCCCGGGCCAGCCCCGCCATGTCATTATACTTGATTTCCGCATCCTTCAGTTCCCTGAAATCACTGGAAAAATTATTAGAAATACCTAAAACGCCGGATTCCTGATTCAGAATTTTTAAGACCTGGCCAAAATCCAGTTCTTCCTTCTTCGCCAGGTATTCCAGAGCACCGGCATCTATATCTCCGCTCCTCGTCCCCATTACCAGACCTTCAAGCGGGGTAAATCCCATGGAATTATCAACCACCTGGCCGTATTTCACCGCGCAGATGCTGGCGCCATTTCCCAGATGGCAGACAATCGTTTTCACGCGCCTCGGATCCTGTCCCAGAAATTCCGCCGCCCGGCGCGATACGTATTTGTGGCTGATTCCATGGAACCCGTATCGCCTTATTTTATATTTTAAATAGTAACGGTAAGGAAGGCCGTAGAGAAATGCCTTCGGCTCCATCGTCTGATTAAATGCCGTATCAAATACGCCCACCATCAGGATATCAGGCATCAGTTCCCGGCACGCCGCCACGCCGATTAAATTGGCAGGATTGTGAAGGGGCGCTAAATCATTGCACTCAGTCATCGCCTCAATCACTTCATCGGTGATCACCACAGAGCCGGTAAATTTCTCCCCTCCATGGACCAGGCGGTGGCCAACTACATCGATCTCCGAATAGTCCTTCAAAACACCATTTTCCGGATCCACCAGGGTTTCCAGAATCTTATGAACCGCAGCCTTGTGGTTCTCCATGGGAACCGATTCCTTTATGGAAATTCCGGTATTAGTCTTGTAAACAAACCAGCCGTCGATGCCGATTCTCTCACATACGCCCTTGGCTAAAACCTCCTCGCTGGCGCTGTCAATCACCTGGAATTTTAAAGAAGAACTGCCGCTGTTGATTACTAATATTTTCATGCACATCCTCCTCTGCTAATGGATGTATTTTTGCAGTACTGACAAGAGTCTTTCAAAATCAATTGGCTTCGACACATGATCATTCATACCGGAAGCCAGTGCCTTTGTGATGTCTTCCGCAAATGCGTTGGCCGTCAGAGCGATGATCGGTATTGTTTTTGCCTGTGGATGGCCGGAGGCCCGAATCTCTTTGGACGCCGTATATCCATCCATAACCGGCATCTGCAAATCCATTAAAACAGCCTGATACGTCCCCGGCTCAGAACCGGTAAATATCTGAAGCGCCTCTTCCCCGTTTTCCGCGCTGTCTATAAGAAGACCGGACTGAATCAGGATCGTTTTCGCAATCTCCATATTCAGTTCATTGTCCTCCACAAGGAGAATTCTCAGCCCCTGCAGAGAATCGGAAGTCTCCGGCCCATTTTTATCTTCTGCCGGACTATCGCCTGGCTTTCTCTCTTCCTCCGGCTCTCTTATCTTCAAATTCAGGGTAATGATGAAACGGCTTCCCTTTCCTTTTTCACTCTCCACACGGATATCACCCTGCATCGCATTCACAATTCCCTGGGAAATCGCCATTCCAAGCCCGGTGCCCTGAAGCCTGCGGACCTGACTGTCCTCCTCCCTGGAAAACGGGACGAAAATATAGTCGAGAAATTCCCGGCTCATCCCAATCCCATTATCTTCTACCGTAAACAGAAAGCAGCCTGTCCCCGGTGCTCTGGGCGCCTTCTCCTGGGTTGTGACGGTAATGCTGCCGCATTCCGGCGTATACTTTACCGCATTGTCAATCAGATTAATTAACACCTGGCGGATTCTTCCCACATCCCCCATCAGGCAGTCATGCACGGCGCCTTCCATCTTAAATCTGAGCATCTGATTCTTGTCGAGCGCTTCGCCGCGGACGATGGAATTGATTTCCCGCAGCATTTTCCTTAAGGAAAATGGCTCTTCCACCAGTTCAATCTTCCCTTTCTCGATCTTCGACATATCGAGTATCTCATTTATCAGCTTCAGAAGATGGCTGCTGGAATAGTTGATTTTGTCCAGACAGTCCTTCACCTTCTCCGGATTGTCCAGTTCTCCCAGCGCAATCGCTGTCATCCCGATAATCGCATTCATCGGTGTCCTGATATCGTGGGACATCTGGGCCAGGAAATTGCTCTTCGCCTCATTTGCGCTTTTTGCTGCATCGTAGGCCGCTAAAAGTGCCTTCCGGTTCTGTTCTTCTTCCTTCAGTTCCTCCAGCTTCTGTTCATTGATATCCATACTGGCAAAAATTACCTTTACCACCTGCCCGTCCCTGATTTCAGCAATACTGAACCGGGAACGCACCCACCGGATACCGGTTGGATAAATTCTTCGGAAATCAATGTCGTAAACCGGCTGTTCCAGTGACAGGGTCTGTCTGAGGAAATCTTTATCGGCCGCCCTTCTCATCTTTTCCTGATCCGCCGGCCAGACGAACTTCTGAACAAATCTCTCATAATACAGATCGAGTTCTCCCCTGGGAAATATCTGATTCTTTCTGACGATCTCCTCCTGCCAGACTGCCTCTTCTGTATTATTTTCCAGGTCAAATAAATAAATGGAATAATAACATTTACAGAGGTTTGCCAGAATTGCTTCACGCCTCTGGATTTCCTGTTTGTCATCCACATTTCTGACGGTAAGCAGAATCCGCTCTTCAAAGTCCTGTCTGATACACGCGGAATAATAACTGTAGTAATGGATTACCCGTTCCTCATCGTATACCCGCAGCATCCCCTCCAGATATTCATTGTCCCGGTAGCTTTTAATATCAAAAATACGCTCCATTTCCCGCTGATCCTCGGACGGCATCCGCGGTATCAGCTGGCCGTAAAAATCCTCATAGGCTCCATGCCGGGTGAGCGATAAAATTCCTCCTGCATAATGGATACAGTTATATTCCGTCTTTCCGCAGTCCACACTGAGCACCAGACGATAGGTCTGTGAAACGGCGGCCTGGGCGCCCGCCTCATCGATCCGTTTGCCCATCTCATCATCCTGCTCATCGAAGGCCACAATCACCCAGGGATAATCGGAGGAATACTCCTTTAACGGCACCACACGGACCCTGTGCCAGTGCTTTTCTTTGATCCTGTAAAGTGCCTCTATCGGATTTTCACCGGCTGAAATCCTTTCTTCGATTCTCCCCGGCGATATCACATGAAGAAACTGTTCCTGGTATTTCCTGGCAATTTCCCTGTTTGCGTATCCGCACAGAAATGCCTCATAATCCTGGTCAGATTCCGCGTATTTAGCAAGGCGTTCCGACGCCTTAATCATCTTAAAAGCCCTGGTATGCAGATTGCAGAGAAGAATTCCTTCATAATTCTCATTTAAGGTCTGAACTACGGTGTCATACTCCTGCTTGAGCATCACCGTATTCGTGATATTCTGGTGGTAGCCCAGCAGACAGATCCCATCCGTATAGTTCTGATCCCTGACGCCTCCGCACCGGACGTAAATCTTTCCCCACACCGGATGGATCCACGGATACTGTACCTCCGCCCGCTCATCCGCGCTGATGCGCGCCACAACATCCTGTATCATCGGGTAATAGCTGTGATCGATCCTCTCATACCAGCCCTGATAACACTCCTCTGGCGTCGGCTCCCAGTCGAACCCTAAAAGTTCCAGCATGGCGCTGTCCGCATACATGCGCGGTGCCTTTCCCTCTTCCAGTTCTATTGCCCATAACCCCGTCTGAGCTCCGTGCAGAATATCCTGTATTTTCCGTATATCCTTAAAATGTTCTGACATGCCTTCTCCCTTCCACGCCACAACCCACTCTAATATCATCAGTTTCAAAATCTGCCGCCAAAAACAGGGGGACCGTTTTGTACGCCACTGAGTCCTATTTTACCAGATTTAACCTGGCATGACAACTCTTTTACACCGCCGTAACTAAATGCGGTTTTGGCACTGCGACAGCTAAATGCGGTTTTGATGCTGCCGCAAATCCATGGATTTTCGCACTGCTGCGCCTGAAACGGTATTATTTATTTTATATGGGAATATAGATAAACAACCCCGAAAAATACATCAGGAGGATTTCCGATGTGCACAGCGATCGCGATACATACTTACTCCGGCAGCGTCTGCTTTGGCCGCACCATGGATTTTTCCTATCCTCTCGAGCCGGAACTCTGGTTCGTTCCGGGACAGTATGAATGGAACAATTTATCGAATACTCACAAAATCCGCAACCGGTATTCCTATATGGGAATCGGGCAGAATCTCTCCCCGGTTATATTTGCTGACGGTGTCAATGAAGCCGGATTTGCCGCAGCCGCACTCTATTTCCCCGGCTGCGCTCAGTATGATCCCGAAAATGATTCCGGCCGCCAGTCCGTCCCCATCGCCGCCATCGAACTCACCGGCTTTCTCCTTGGGCTATGTGCCTCCGTAGTCGAAGCCGCCTCTGTCGTCCGTACAATCCGCATTGTCGGTGTAAAAGACTCTATAACCGGCTCTGTCGCGCCGCTCCACTGGATGATCGCGGACAAAAGCGGCTCTGCCATGGTTATCGAGAAGACGCGGGAAGGGCTGCGCATCATGGATAACTCCATCGGAGTCCTCGCCAACAGCCCGGAATTTCTGTGGCACATGACGAATTTACGCAATTACATGAACGTCTCTCCGGATCAGCGGAAAGAGGCGGGCTGGGGACCTCTGACCCTTACCCCTTTTGGCCAGGGCAGCGGAACTTTCGGTCTACCTGGTGATTTTACCTCTCCCTCCCGTTTCGTGAGGACGGCCTATATCAAAAGCCATATCACGCACATGGAAACCGACAAAGATGCAATCAATGGCTGTTTCCATATTCTCGAGAGTGTCTCACTGCCAAAGGGAATCGTCATGACAGAGCGCGGAACAACCGACTATACCCAGTATACAGCAGCCGTAAATCTGATCGGCAAAGAATATTATTTCAAAACATATGAAAACAGCCGGATTGCTAAAGTAAAGCTGGATCCCGGCTGTTGTGACAGTTCTGAAATTGTATCATTAGGAAAGCTGGCTGCGCTGACCGCATCCTGAACAGTCCTCTGAGTTACTGTTCTTACTGTATGAGGCCTGTGAAACGGGGCAGAACCGCAGACGCAGGAGTTGGCCCGCGTCACAGATCTCATGCAGTGTGAACAGTATCATGTTTCCAAATGCCGCCCGAGATTATCTGAGAAATACTGTGAAGTTCTCCATTTCTCTGCTATAATACCTTTAACTGTAAAAATAAACGTTCGGAGGTCCTTTATGATAACAACGTATGAAGATTACTTATCTAAGCCAAAAAGCCTGACCACAGAAGAGATGGGATGTCTGCATCAGGCCATGCTTCTTGAAATTTCCCAGGACGAGGATGCTTTGGAACTGTATGAGGAACTGATGGTTACGGCGGTTCGCTACGCCTCTATCCGCTCAGGATGGCTGTTACTTTCAGTAGAAGAAAAAATGGATCGCGATTCCAGCCGTACCATGTGTCACAATTCTCTGATTGTGAAATTTAATCAGCTTGCCAAATACCTCCGTCTCCAGGGAAAACCGGCCCAGTGGCGCGACTGCCTTGGCTACGAGGAGGATGACCGTTATAACAGGAAGAGAATTGGCGATTTTGCCTGTTACCTCGCCTTCCTCTCAGCCATCAACGCCCGTTAAGCTCCGGCTTCATTTTCTCTGCCTTCTGTTTATATTCGCTCCCCCATTCTACCATGGCATCGAGAATCGGTTTTAAGCTGTACCCGGTGTCCGTCAGAGTGTATTCCACCCTTGGCGGCACCTCCGGATACACCTTTCTTGTCACCAGCCCGCTCTCCTCCAT